>JANMIB010000051.1:0-15334 GCA_031375605.1 Allobosea sp.
CGAAACGGCCGGATGCCAGGCCGACCTGAACACCTCCTTGCCGTCGAACGTGGCGCGGAAGCTGTTGATGATCTTGCGGGGAATCGGCTGGCCGTTGGCATCGCGGCGCTGCCCGCTTTCCATCTCGTGCGAGATCAGCGACTTTATCTCGATAAGCTCGCCGGCCTTGGCCGTTGCAGGCAGGCGGACGCGAGGCGTAGGGCGTGTGGACATGGGGTGTTCTCCTTTTCGCCGGAACCTAACCGCCGCAGCCGCCAATGGTCACTTTCACCTCCTGGCGGGTGGCGAAAATCCTGCCGTCGCCCATCTGGGCCACTGCGATGATGTTCTGGGTCTGCGCCAGACGGATGCGGGTGGAAGCAGACGCCTTGCCGCAGGCAGGTGTGAAAAAGAACGAGATGACACCAGGCTGCGGGTTGCCATCGGCAAAGACATGGACCGCCTTGACGTGGTCCGATTCGGTCATGGCGCTTTCGACATCGATGGTCAGCGGCACGACCAGGCCATTCTCGGCAATGGCTGGCAGGTCGAGCTTGATGCGCCCTTCGGCCATTTTGGTGCTGCCGAACAGCTTGGTCAGTTCAGCTTCGACATCGGAGGGCTTGGCCATCGCCAGATGAGGTGCGAGGACTGATGCCGCAAAGGCTGCGGTGCCCATGGCAAGCGCATCGCGCCGTGTCGGCTTTTGCAAAACATCACCCATCGAGCCTCCTCATGTGGTCTTGTCTGGCTTTGTGCCAGATCTCGGGCCGCCATTTCACCGACTGCGCCGGGCTATTGATATTCCGGTTACTGAAGGTAAAGCTGACCCAATGAGCTGTCGAGGCCAATTCGTCGCTGCAGCGCACAAACGAGGCGCGCAAAGCGTCCGGAAACGACCTCAAGGGGAGGACGATCATGGCGATCAGGATCAACTTGCTGGCAGCCGCCGCTGTGGCTGTTGCCGTGTTCGGATCGGGCTTTCTCGCCAGCCAGACCGCGCGAGGCCAGCAGCCTGCACAAGACCTCAGCGAGAAGGAAATCGAACGCTACCGGGCGATGATTTCCGACCCGATGTCAAACCCCGGCTATCTCAACGTGGATCGCGGCGAACAGCTGTGGTCGCTGGCGCGCGGCGCGAAGAACGTCTCGCTCGAAACCTGCGATCTGGGCGTCGGGGCGGGCAAGCTCGAAGGGGCGTTTGCCCGCCTGCCGCGCTTCTTTGCCGACACCGGCAAGGTGATGGACCTGGAGCAGCGGCTGTTGTGGTGCATGGCCAGCATCCAGGAGCTTGACACCAAAGACGTGATCGCCCGCCGCTTTTCAGGGCCGGGCCGCACCTCCGACATGGAGGATCTGGTCGGTTTCATCGCCAACAAGTCGAACGGCATGGCTTATGAGCCGCAGCTTCAGCACCCGAAAGAGCAGGAAATGCTGGCTGTCGGCGCGGCCATGTTCGAGCGGCGCTCCGGGCCTTGGGATTTCTCCTGCGCCACCTGCCATGCAGCCGAGGGCAAGCGCATCCGGCTGCAGGGCCTGCCGGATTTCTCGAAGCCCGGAAAGGCCGCTCAGGAAACCATGGGCTCATGGCCAACCTACCGGGTGAGCCAGAGCCAGATGCGCACGATGCAGCATCGCCTGTGGGACTGCTACCGGCAGATGCGCATGCCTGCGCCTGATTATGCCTCCGACGGGCTGACCGCGCTGACCGTCTATATGGTCAGGCAGGCAGCAGGCGGAGACATCCAGGTTCCGTCGATCAAGCGTTGAGGGTATTGCCGTGAGCCACATCAAAAGCCTTATTCTTGTCGGCTGCATGATCGGCCTGCCGCAACAGGCGGCGGCACAGCAGGCGACCCTGCCAGCAATCGACCCCGCCATTGTCGAAGCCTATGTCGCAGGCACGTGGAAAAGTACCAGCGAGGCCTGGCGCACCCGCGTGGTGCAGGACGAGACGCAGAAAGTCTGCACCGCGACGAGCAACGAACCAGTCGGCACGCTCTTCGACCAGATCCGCGATACCGAAAAAGCCACCGTGGTTTTCCCTGCCGATGGCATCGTCATCGGTGACTGGAAGCGCGGTGCGCAAGTTGCCCAGCGCGGCACGGGCGGGCAGTTCACCGACACTGACCAGACGGTGCGCGGCGGCAACTGCTATGCCTGCCACCAGATGTCGAAGGCCGAATTGTCCTATGGCACGCTCGGGCCGCCGCTCACGGGCTATGGCAAGGACCGCAAGTTCGACGCGGCAGAGGCGCGCAACGCCTACGCCAAGGTGTTCAACGCAATGTCGGTGCTGCCCTGCTCGCAGATGCCGCGCTTCGGCTTCCACAAGTTCCTTACCGAACAGCAGATCAAGGACGTCGTGGCCTATCTGTTCGACCCGGAAAGCCCGGTGAACAGATAACGGATGTTTCCATGACATATCTCATACGATATGTTATAAAGCAGAAATGCGCATTGTATTAGATACGTCTGTATTGGTTTCCGGACTGAGAAGTCAGAATGGCGCGTCATTCATTATCCTCCGGCACATCGCTGACAGGCGGTTGCTTGCGTTGACAACGACAGCCCTGTTCCTTGAGTTTGAAGATGGACTGAAGCGGTCAGAGCAAATCGCAGTCCATGGCTTTTCAGAGCATGACATAGATGTGTTCCTGGCCGAATTTGCAGCATTGAGTGAGCCAGTTGATGTTCATTTCCGGTGGCGACCGCAAACACCCGATCCGGCGGATGAGTTTGTGATTGAAGCCGCTGTGAATGGCCGTGCGGATGCTATCGTAAGTCACAACATCAGAGACTTTGATGCTGCTGCAAGACGATTTGGAATTGCGGTGTTCCGTCCTGGCGAACTCCGGATGAGGATGAAAAGATGACTAGAACTTCCTATCCCCTGAAGCTCCCCCATTCGATCAAGCAAGCTGCGACACGGCTGTCCAAAGCCGATGGTGTTTCACTCAATCAGTGGATTGCGTCTGCTGTTGCGCAAAAAATTGGCGCAGTGGAAACAGCGGATGCGTTTCTGAAAGCACGCGCCGCTGGTCACGACGGATCAGGTCTTCACGCGTTTCTGGATCGTGTTGCGGATCGCGAACCTGAGCCGCATGACCTTGCCCGATGAGAAAATGGTTCTGAACCTCACCGCCTAATCTGACGTATCCCTCACGCCCTGAACGGCTTTTCCGTCAGGAACTTCGCCACACGGCGCATGATTTCGCCGATCACATCACATTCATCGGCACTGAGCGAGGCCATCATGTGCTCGATGAGGCGCACCTGGACGGCCAGCCCTTCGCGGGCCTGCGCTTCGCCTTCCGGCGTCAGGAAAAGCCGGCGCAGTCGCTTGTCCCTGTCATCGGTGCGCCGCTCGATCAGGGCGCGTTTCTCCATTTCAGGCAGCAGCATCGACAGGTTGGAGCGGCCCACCAGCAGTTTCACCGCCAGTTCCTGCTGCGTCATTCCCGGATAGCGGAACACGGCGGCCAGCACCTCGTAATGCGGCAGATCAAGCCCCACGGTGCCAAGGCCCTCGCCCATCTCGCGCCGCACGATCTGGTTGACGCGCGCGACAGCAATCCAGTTGCGATAGCGCGGCATGTCCCACGGTGCTTCATAGATGTCCGCGCCATCCACAATGTCGTCAGCTTTGTCTTGCTTTTTGTTCATGATTGAACAATCATGTTCAAAGATGAACAATTTGGGAAGCTCGCCATGGCCATGTCCACGCTGTCTTTCACCCGCCTGGGCGTCCGCATAGGCTCGTTGATCGTGCCGCGCACCACGGGACGCGCGGTGTTCGATCTGTTTTGTCGCACACGGACGCCAGGCACCATAGATGAAAAACAGAAAACGCTGATTGCCCGCGCCGAACAGCGCCTTGGCGCCGCCGAGGTTGCCGAGATCCCCTATCCGGGCGGCACCGTGACGACCTACACCTTCACACCCGATGCCGCACCGGCAGACAAGACCGTGGTTCTGATACATGGCTGGACCGGGCGTGCCGCGTTCATGAGCGGCTTTGTCGAGCCTTTGCTGAGCTGCGGCTTTCGCGTGCTGGCCATCGACCTTCCGGGCCATGGCCGCTCGTCCGGCAAGACCTTGCATGTTCCGCTCGCCATCACGGCGCTGAGTGCCGTCCATGCCGTGACGGGGCCGTGGCATGGTGTCATTGCCCACTCGTTTGGCGGTGCAGTCACGACATCGATGCTGGCGGGCCATGTGCGCGGCTTTGCGCCGCTTGGCCTCGAACGGCTCGTGCTGATCGCCGCACCGCAGTCGATCCCGGTCCTGTTCAGGGACTTCGGGCGCATGATCGGGATAAACAGCCGCGCGCAGGCAGCGTTCGAGCAGCGCGTGCTGGAATTGTCCGGCAACACGCTGGACACGTTCATCGGCGCGGACCAGTTGCGGAAAGCCGGCGTGCCGACGCTGGTGATCCATGCGCCTGATGACAGGGAGGTGCCCTATGCCAGTGCCGAGGCCTTCACCACGGCAGGGCCGCATGTGTCGCTGCTGGCGGTGGCGGGCATGGGCCACCGGCGCATCCTCTATGCCCCGCGCGTGATCAAGGCTGCTGCGGAGCACATGGACGGCAAAGCTGCCGCGGCCTTGCACGAGATGAACGATCATGGGCTGGCAGACAACGCGCAACCCGCGCTTGAAGCACGACGGCACCCTGCCTTGCCTTGCCTTGCCTTGCCTCACCCCACTCCGCCAAGGCCCGGCAAGGCTTCATAGAGCCAGAAGCCGATGCGGTTGATCGTGCCGGTGATGAACAGCACGCCGGTGAGCACCAGAAGCGCACCCGTGGCTTTTTCCAGCCACGGCAGGATGGGCCTGAAGCGCTGCGAGGCTCGGGCAAACGCCCCGGCAAAGAGCGCCGCGAGCACGAAAGGCACGCCCAGCCCGGCTGAGTAGGCTGCCAGCAGGACAGCGCCGTGCATGGCCTGCGCCTCTGCACCAGCCATGATCAGGATCACCGACAGCACAGGCCCGGCACAGGGCGTCCAGCCAAACCCGAAGGCGAGGCCCATCAGATAAGCGCCGCCAAGGCCGGGAGCCTTTCTCAAGCCCTCGATGCGGGCCTCCCGTGCCAAGAGGCCGATCCGGAGCACACCGAGCATGTTCAGGCCGAACACAATGATAACGGTGCCTGCGATGACACTGAGCACCCCCATCTGGTTTGCCACAAAGCGCCCCGCAAACGAGGCCGTCGCGCCCAGCAGGATGAAGATCGTCGAAAAGCCCAGCACGAAGGCTACCGCCGTGATCACCAGCCTTGGCCGGACCCGGTCCTGGTCGGCCAGGCTGACGCCTGCAAGCCAGGCCAGATAGCCTGGCACCAGCGGCAAGACGCATGGCGCTAGAAAGGACACGAAGCCCGCTGACAGGGCGGCCCACAGGCTGACATCCAGGTTCACATGCCCCCTCCCGCCGCATTGGCGCGCATGTTACATTCATGTTCGAGCATATGTCATGCTCTCATGGACATGACCTTGAAACGCCCCCTCAGCGCCTTTGCCCTGCTGTCTTTCCTCTTGATCCTGATGGTGCCTGCCCTCAGTGCAGAACTCCTGATGTTCGAGGAAAAAGGCTGTCCCTGGTGCCTGCGCTGGAAACAGGAGGTCGGCGTCGGCTATCCGAAATCTCCCGAGGGCCAGCGCGCGCCGGTTCGCATGCTTGATCTGCATGCCGGTATTCCAGCCGGGGTGAAGCTTGATCTGCCGGTGCGCGTCTCGCCCACGTTCGTGCTGGTGGATGACGATGGCCGCGAGGTTGGCCGGATCACGGGCTATCCCGGCGCGGATTTCTTCTGGGGGCTGTTTGACGGACTTGTGAAAAAGCTGCCACCCGGCCGGGCGGGATGACGCCATGACCTTGCAGGGCACCGTTGTCACCACACCTGAAACCACCAGCACCGGGCCGGATGTCGCGCGCATGATGCAGAACGCGCGCGATGCCAGAGACTATCTCAAGACGCTGGCCCATGAGCACAGGCTGATGCTGCTGTGCCTCCTGGCGGAACAGGAAAGATCCGTGACCGAACTGGAAGATCTGCTCGCGCTGCGCCAGCCGACCGTGTCGCAACAGCTGGCACGGCTCAGGCAGGACGGCCTTGTCAAAACACGCCGCGAAGGCAAGGCAATCTTTTACAGCCTGGCAGACGAGGGCACGCGCGAATTCATCCAGCTGATCTATGACAGGTTCTGCAAGCGCTGAGCGTGATGGCATGATGTCGCTTTGCTACGGCAGGGCGCTTTTCCGGGGCCGGGAGCAGCTTGTCTGCGGACGGAACCCGGAATCTAGCGCAAGACCATCGCCGAAGGCGGCTATTGATAGAACGTCAGAATTATCGTCGCCTGCGACGAACACACGTGCTGGATTCCGGGTTCCTTACGCGGACAAGCTGCTCCCGGCCCCGGAAAAGCGCACATTGTGCGAGTGTTTCGGCCTTGAAAACAGGATCTTGTGAACATGACCGAACAGCAGGCCATCCCTATTCATACCACGCCAGTCAGCATCCGGCTCGTCAGCGGCGTGGCTGTGATCGAGATCGACAATCCGCCGGTGAATGCAAGTTCGCAAGCCGTCCGGGCCGGACTGGCGGCAGCTTTGGAAACAGCAAACGCGAACAGCGCGGTGCGTGCCATCGTCATTGCCTGCAAGGGCCGAACGTTCGTGGCGGGGGCCGACATCCGCGAATTCGGCAAGCCGCCCGTGCCACCCGGACTGGCGGATGTGTGCAACCTGATCGAGGCCAGCCAAAAGCCCGTCGTGGCGGCCATCCACGGCACGGCGCTGGGCGGCGGCTGCGAAATTGCCATGAGCTGCCATGCGCGGATCGCCACCCCCGATGCAAGGCTGGGCCTGCCGGAGGTCAAGCTCGGCCTCATCCCCGGTGCTGGCGGAACGCAGCGCCTGCCGCGTCTTGTCGGCATGGCACGGGCCATCGAGATTGTGTCGTCGGGCCGCATGGTGAGCACGAAAGAAGCAGTTGAGATCGGACTGATCGATGCTGTGGCGGATGGCGTGCTGGAAGATGCTGCCGTAACCATGGCGCTGGACCTTGCGGGCCGCGAGCTGCCCGTCACGTCAAGTGTCACCTCGCAGCGCGGCGTGGCCGCGTTTGATGGAGCCGCCATCACGGCACAGATCGCGCAGATCGAGACGCGGGCGCGCGGCCAGCTCTCACCCGGCCATGCAGCGCGGGCCACCCTACTCGCCGCCAGCCTGCCCTTTGCAGAAGGGCTGGCGATGGAGCGCGCCACTTTCACCGAATTGGTTGCCACCGAACAATCCGCAGCCCTGCGCCACATCTTTTTTGCCGAACGCGAGGCGGGACGCGTGCCAGACATCGCCGGCATCATGCCGCGTGCCATCACCACCGTCGGCGTTGCGGGATCTGGCACGATGGGCTCGGGCATTGCCGCCGCCCTTGCAGAGCATGGCTTCAGCGTCATCGTGGTCGAACAGACGCCAGACGCCGCAGCCAGAGGCCTTGAGCGGATCGCGGCGATCCACGGGCGGGCGCTCAAAGCCGGACGCATCTCGCGGCAAGTCCATGACCAGCGCCTTGCAGCAACCATGATGACGGATGATCTGGCGGCGTTTGCGCCGTGCGACCTGGTGATCGAGGCCGTGTTCGATGATCTTGATGTCAAGCGGGCGCTGTTCGCAGGCCTCTCTCGCATCGTGAGGGCAGACACTGTGATGGCGACCAACACCAGCTATCTCGACCCCGGTGCCACCGGCGAGGCGGCCACGCACCCCGAACGTGTCGTGGGCCTGCATTTCTTTTCGCCCGCCAACATCATGCGGCTGGTGGAGGTGGTGAAAACCCCGGCCACCGCGCCGGACGTGCTGGCAACGGCCTTCGCGCTGGCGAAAAAACTGGGGAAGCTGCCCGTTCTGGCCGGTGCCTGCGAGGGCTTCATCGGCAACCGCATCTTCGCCACCTACCGCAAGCAATGCGAATACATGCTGGAAGACGGGGCGCTGCCGCACGAGATCGACGCCGCCATGGAGACATTCGGCCTGCCAATGGGGCCGTTCGCGGTGTTCGACCTGGCAGGCCTCGACATTGCCTGGGCCCGCCGCAAGCGACTTGCCGCCACGCGCGACTCTGCCGAGCGCCAGGTACGCATTGCCGACCAATTGTGCGAACTTGGACGCTTCGGCCAGAAAACCGGGGCTGGCTGGTATGCCTACGAGAACGGCCAGCGCAAGCCCGATGCCGCCGTTGCGCGCATCATCGAGGCCGAAGCCGCGCTGAAGGACATCACCCGCCGCGCCATCCCGCCCGACGAAATTCGCATGAGGATCATCGCGGCCATGGTCAACGAAGGCGCACGGCTTCTGGAAGAGGGCATGGCCGCACGGGCCAGCGACATCGACCTCGTGTTCGTCAACGGCTACGGCTGGCCCGCCTGGCGCGGCGGGCCGATGTTCCAGGCCGGCCGCATCGGCCTGCCCGTGATCTTAGGCGAGGTCAGACGCATGCAGGCGCGCGACGGCGCAGGCTGGGAACCGGCGCGGCTGCTTGTCGAGATGGCAAGGGACGGACGCGTGTTTGGGGGCGGGTGAAGGGAAGCGCCTTCATCCTCTCCAAGATTGAAACCGAAAGGTGTTAGGATTTAATCGTGTCGTGCTTTAAAAGCGTGACATCAGGAGCACAAGACCATGCGCACAACGCAATCACTCAGCATCACACTTCCACACGAGATGGCACAGATGGTGAAAGCCAAAGTCGCTTCTGGCGAGTACGCGACTGAGAGCGAGGTCATTCGGGATGGGCTGCGCACGCTGGCCGCCCGTGATGCAGCGATCGAAAAGTGGCTCATTGCCGACGTTGTTCCGGCTTTTGATGCCTTGAAAGCAGGTGCGGCAACACTGTCGGCAGACGAGGCATGGGCAAACATCACTGCGCATATGAATTCGGCAAAGCAGAAGACTGGCAGATAGTGGCCTATCCCGTCCGGTTTCTACCCGCTGCGGCTGAGGATCTGAAGAAGCTGTTCGATTACATCTCGCCGCGTGCTGGCGACGCCGTAGCGCGGGATTTCGTTACGCGTCTGCACGGGTATTGCCTCGGGCTTGATCTGTTTCCTGAGCGTGGCACGCAGCGTGACGACATACGATCAGGCTTGAGGCTGTTGGGGTATCGTCGACAGGCGACCATCGCATTTTCAATGCAAGGCGAAACTGTTGTTATCTTGCGTATTCTTCTGCGAGGTCAGGATGTCGAAGGCAATCTGGAAAGTGGGGAGTGATGCCGATGACCGACGCTGCTTTGGACACCCTCAAATCCAGTTGCCGATCCGTCCCTCGCCATCTAAGCCGGTGGCTGTGATCCAAACATGACAGATGAGTGCGCCATGGCTGCCGGAACGAAAATGTTTGACCTCAGCGGGCGGCGCGCGCTCATCACCGGGTCTTCGCAGGGCATCGGGCTGGCGCTGGCGCAGGGGCTAGCCGAGGCCGGCGCGATGGTGGTGCTGAACGGGCGTGATGCCGGCAAGCTGGCGGCAGCGGCGGCCTCACTTGAAGCAGCAGGCATCAAGGCCAGCCAATTGGCGTTCGACGCAACCGACCATGCGGCTGTGCGGGCAGCGGTGGACCAGTTCGAGGCCACGACCGGCCCCATCGACATCCTTGTCAACAATGCCGGCATGCAGCACCGCGCACCGCTGGAGGATTTTCCGCCAGAGGCGTTCGAGAAACTGCTCCACACCAACATTTCGACCGTTTTCAATGTCGGGCAGGCCGTTGCGCGGCACATGATCAGCCGTGGCCGGGGCAAGATCATCAACATCGCCTCGGTGCAGTCGGCGCTGGCGCGGCCCTCGATTGCGCCCTACACCGCCACCAAAGGTGCCGTGGCCAACCTGACCAAGGGGATGGCAACCGACTGGGCGCGGCATGGCCTGCAATGCAACGCCATCGCGCCGGGCTATTTCGACACGCCGCTCAATGCCGCGCTGGTGGCGGACCCGGCCTTCTCGAGCTGGCTGGAAAAGCGCACGCCTGCAGGCCGCTGGGGCCGGGTCGAGGAACTGGTGGGGGCCTGCGTGTTCCTGTCGTCGGATGCGTCCAGCTTCGTCAACGGCCATGTGCTCTATGTCGATGGCGGCATCACGGCATCGCTGTAAGGAAAACAACCCAAGTCGAAGGACACATCCGTAAATCCGGATTGGCCGCTTTTCCTCCCCGCCACGCGGGGAGGGTGGACCGTTGCAAAGCAGCGGGCCGAGTGGGGAACTGCCTTTGAGAACAAGATCAAGTGCCCCACCCTAGCCCTCCCCGCGTGGCGAGGAGGGAACTCCATTATTGGCGTCATCAAGCCAGTTCACAGAGCCTGACAGCTGGTCAGCCCTCTTTACTCACCGGGCCGCATGACGCCGGAGCCACCTTTGGTCCGGTTGTTGCCGGGGTGCCTGGCATCAGGACCCCAGATCGCCTGATAGGTGCTGGTGGCGCGGCCCGCGCGCTGCAAAGCTGCGAAGGCCAGCACCAGCAGCGCCCACCACAGCACGATCCCCAGCCACATCCAGAGCGGCGCGTTGGCTCGCCACATGCCGGTGATGATCGCGCTTGAGGCGAGCAAAAGCGCCAGATAGCCGCCGGTCTTGTGCAGATACTCGAACGCCAGACGGCGGCGTGTCATGTCATAGTGGTCGCCACGGAGCGAGCCGTCCGGCGCGGGGTCTGTCGGCCCACCCTTGGACCCGCGCAGCCAGCCGCCAAGGAACTGGCCAAGCGCCAGCACGACGACCGCCCAGCCGAACAGCGCGTGCTGCCCGCTTGCACCAAGACCCGCAAGCCCGTTCAGCACAAGAATGACACCACCAAGCGTGAGCGCAGCGGCAAGATAATGCAGCACACGGTGCGTGATCCACCAGACATGGTTGTCAAGTTGGCGCGGCCAGTCCTGCCACGGCACGATCTTGAAGAACCGCGCCGCCAAAATGCCGACGGGCACCAGGAAACCCCAGGCCAGCACCATGACGCGGCCATGCCAGGCCACGGCCTCGCTGACGAGATGGGCGCGTGACGGATCAATCGGAACGAGAAGCAGGTCGAACACGCGGCGCTCCGGGTCAGCCCTTGACCGCCCCGGCGGTCATGCCGGTGATGATCTGGCGCGACGCCACGAATGTGAAGATGATCGGCGGGATGGCGAGCAGCATGCCGGTCGCCATGATCACACCCCAGTCGATGTTGTACTCGGTCAGCGAGTTGACGATGGTGACAGGCACGGTGCGGGTCTTGCGGTCTGCCAGCGCGTTGGCCAGCAGGAACTCGTTCCAGGCGATCCGGAACGTGACGATGGCGGCAGCGGCCAGGCCTGGCTTGATGAGCGGCAGCACGATCAGGAAAAACACCGTGAACGGCCCTGCCCCGTCGATACGCGCCGCCTCCTCCAACTGGATCGGAACCTGCGAGATGAAGCTCTGAAGGATCCAGATCACGAAGGGCAGGTTCATCGCCACATAGATCAGGATGATGCCCCAATGCGTGCCAGCGGCGCAGCTGTCGCCAATGCAGAACTGAAAGGTCCAGATGCCGAACACCGGCACCAGCAGCACGGCGGGCGGCACCATGCGCATGATCAGCGTCATCAGGGACAGGCCATCACGCCCGACAAAGCGGAAACGCACGATGGCGTAGGCCGCCATGCAGCCGATCACCAGTGTCAGTACCGTGGAGATGATGGCGATGAACAGGGAATTGCCCAGCGCGCGCCCGAAGGTGGGATCGCAGCTGTCGAGGGCGGCAGGCTTGTACCACAGCACATCGCACAGCACGGCTTCGTAATTGCGCATGGTGGGCACGAACAGCAGGCTGGACGTGTCGCTCATGATCTCGACATTGAGCTTCAGCGAGGTGATCAGCATCAGGATGATCGGTCCGACCGACATGATCACCAGCGCGACAACGAGCGCGTAAAATCCGGGGTGCTGCGGGGCCTGGGCACGTGGTGCGGAGCTCATCAGTGGCCTGCTCATCAGTGGCCTCCTTGGGCAGCCGCCCTGAGCCGCGCCTGGCGCGCCTCGTTGGCCTTGTTGTAAAGGAACATGCCGAGCGTCAGCACCAGCAGCACGATGAGCAGGATGTTGGACATCGCCGCCGCCACACCAAGTTCGCGAAACTCCGAAGCGGTGCGCGAAATCCGCAGCGACAGGATTTCAGTGGAGAGGCCGGGCCCGCCATTGGTCAACACCAGCACCACTTCCAGCACCTTGAAGGCGTCGATCAGCCTGAGCAGGCAGGTCACGATCAGCACCGGCAACATCAGCGGCAGCTTGATGTGCAGCACCTGCTGCCAGCCGCTCGCGCCATCAAGCCTTGCCGCTTCAAGGGCTGATTTCGGCAGTGACTGAAGTGCCGCCAGCGCCAGGATGAAGATTAACGGCGTCCATTGCCAGATGTCGGCGATGATGATGGCCACCAGCGCCCAGCTTGAATCCGACAGCCAGGGAACTGGCTCCAGCCCCATCGATTTGAGCGTGCGGTTGAAGGTGCCGACGGTGGGGTGATACATGTAACGCCACATCAGCCCGACCACGATGGGCGCGATCATCATCGGAAGGATGAACAGGGTGCGCAGCAGCGACATGCCCCTGATGTTGCGGTCCAGCAACAGGGCAAGGCCGACACCCAGCGCCATCTCGATGGTCACGACAGACGCGGCGAACACAAGCGTCACGCGGAAGGATTCGTGAAACTTCGGATCGTTCAGCAAGAACAGATAGTTGCGCAGGCCAACCCAGCCAGCATTACCGATGCGCTGGCTCGGGTTCCAATCAAGAAAGCTCGCATAGACCATGTACCCGATGGGATACATCAGCGCGACCGCGAGGATCACCGCGGCGGGTGCCAGAAACATGTAGGGCGTCAGCCGGTGTGCATTGGCCGCTTGCATGGAGATGACCGGTTAAGGAGCTTCGTCACTTGGGGCACCGGGCGCAGGAACACATTCCCGCGCCCGATGAAACAGAACGTTATTTACGGCAGATCATTTCCTGAACGTGTCGTAGCCAGCTTCGGTCATCACGGCCTTGGTGCGGGCCGCAAGGCCGTCAAAGGCCTGCTGGATGTCGATGTTCTCGGTGATGATCTTCGACATGGTCGTGCCAAGGTCGGCGTTGATCTTGCCCCAGACCGGGATGATCGGACGCCAGTCCGGATCGGCATGCTTCAGGGCTTCGCCAAAGGTCGACATGTAGGGGAACTTCGCATTCACCTCGGCATCGGCATGGGTCGAGAAGCGGATCGGGTTGCCGCCCTGCAGCGCGACCAGCTTGTCGACGCGCTTGGAGGTCAGCCACTGCATCAGGAGGAAAGCGGCTTCCTTGTTCTTGGCATTGCGCGGAATGGCGATGCCGAAGCCGCCGGTCTGCGAGCCGCGGCGCACATCCATCGGGTGCATGGCCCAGCCGACCTTGCCGGCAATCTTGGACCTGGTCGGGTCTTCGACTTGCCCGGCCACCACGGTCGAATCAAGGAACATGGCGGTGTTGCCCTGCAGGAAGGCAGCACCAGCTTCGGCAAAGCCGAAGGTCTTGGCGCCTTCAGGCCCGCAGTCGACGATCTTCTTCAGGGGTTCGGCAGCCTTGATACCGGCGGCATTGTTGATGATCGGGTTCCAGTTGTCATCGAACACGCGCCCGCCAAGCGGGGCAAGGTGGAGCAGGTAGGCATGCGCGGCATGCTGGCCGGAGGCGGCGCGTGAGGCGATGCCGCCCATGCCTTTTTCAAGCTGAGGGATCTTGCAGGCAAGCTCCATCATCTCGGCATAGGTGGTGGGAACCTTCAGCCCGTGCTTCTCGAAAATGTCTTTGCGATAACCAAGGATCGAGGTTTCGGAGCCGAACGGGATGCCGAACAGCGAGCCGGTCGGGCCAGGCAGATAGCCCTTCTTGCCACCGGCCACGCCGATGTTCTGCATGTAGCCGGGGATGATGTCGTCGGCGTCGAAGGCCGGATCGGCCAGGCGCGGGTTCATGAAGAAACGCGCCAGATTTTCCAGCTGGTCGGCAAAGACATAATCGGCCTTGGAGAACACCACATAGGAGATCAGGTCATAGTCGCCGCGCGCCTTGGTCAGCTCGAGGGTCTGCTTCTCGCGCATCTTGAGGAATTCGAGCTGGTCGACCTCGACCTTGATGCCTGTTTCCTTCGTGAACTCGGGCAGCACCTTCATCACGGCGGTGTAGTGGGGATGGGCAGGGAAGTTGACCACGAGCGTCTTGCCGCGATGCGGCTCATAGGGGTTTGCCAGCGTCGCCATCGGCATGGCGCTTGCGGCCATCACCGCAAAAGCCGCGCCAAGCGCTATTTTCCTCAGTCTTTTCATGTCTCTCTCCCGTTTGTATGGACTACAGTGTCAGTCCGCTTTTCTTGTCGAAAACCATGATGTCGGTCTGGTTGATGCCAAACGTCACCATCTCGCCGGATTTTGGCAGGTCAGCGCTTGCCACCTCCACCAGCATGTCGCTCTGGCCGCAGCGCGTCGCCAGAACCGAATTGGTGCCAAGATATTCGGCCACAATCACCTTCAGCGTGATCGGCACGCCGCGCGCCGGATCAAGCGAAAAGGCTGATGGCCTGATGCCGACGACGACGGCTTTTGACGGCACGTTCTGCATGCGCCGGGTGGCCTCTGGCCCGAGCGGCAGCAGATAACCATCACCGCGCACCCAGAGCCCGGCCCCCTCCTCCACCAGTTCGCCATCCATGAAATTCATGGTGGGGCTGCCGATGAAACCGGCGACAAACTGGTTCACCGGCCGCTCGAACAACTCCTTGGGCGTGCCCTGCTGCTGGATCAACCCTTCCGACATCACCACAATGCGGTCGCCAAGCGTCATCGCCTCGACCTGGTCATGGGTGACATAGACCATGTTCTTGTCGATGCGAGTGCGCATCTCGGCCAGTTCAGTTCTGAGCTTGCCGCGCAGCTTCGCATCGAGATTGGACAGCGGCTCGTCGAACAGGAAGGTGCCAGCATCCCGCGTCAGGGCGCGGCCCATGGCGACACGCTGGCGCTGGCCGCCGGAGAGTTCGCCGGGTTTGCGGTCAAGCAGGTGGCCGATGTTGAGCATCCCGGCCACGGCCTTGACCTTGGCGTCGATCTCGGCGCGCGGCACGCGTTTCAGCCTAAGAGCAAACTACATGTTCTTGGCGATGTTCATGTGGGGGTTGAGCGCATAGGCCTGAAAGACCATCGCCATGTCGCGATCCTTGGGGTCAAGGCGGCTGATCGGCTTGCCGTCGAAATAGATTTCGCCAGCCGTCAGCGTTTCGAGACCAGCCAGGATGCGCAAGGTCGTCGACTTGCCGCAGCCGGACGGGC
>JANMIB010000106.1:0-7765 GCA_031375605.1 Allobosea sp.
ACGGGAGTTCGAGCGAGACCCGAAACTGCTGTTGATCGGCCAACCGACACGCGGCGTCGACATCGGCGCCATCGAATTCATCCACAAGCGTCTGATCGCCTTGCGGGATGCCGGGAAAGCGATCCTTCTTGTCTCGACCGAGCTGGACGAGGTGCTGGCCCTGTCAGACCGCGTGTTGGTGATGTGCGGCGGCAAGATCACCGGGACACGCAGACCCGAAGACACGAACGAGCAGGACATGGGCCTGCTCATGGCCGGCGTGACCTCCGATGCGCCGAAGGTGGCGGCATGAGGCGGGGCGCGACACTGCCATGAGCGCCAGACCTGTCCCTGTCTGGCTGAGCGCCGGGGTTGTTCCGCTGGTCAATGTGGCCGTGGCTTTCCTCGCTGCCGGACTTGTGGTGGCGCTGATCGGCGAAAATCCGCTGGAGGCCCTGCAGATCATGCTGCGCGGGGCGCTCGGCTCGCAATACGGGCTGGGCTACACGCTGTATTACACGACCAGCTTCATCTTCACCGGGCTTGCGGTGGCTGTCGCGTTCCATGCTGGCCATTTTAACATCGGTGGCGAAGGGCAGGCGCTGATGGGCGGTCTGGGAGCAGCACTGGTGGCGCTCGGCCTGCCCTTCCTGCCCTGGCCATTGTTGCTGCCTCTCTGCGTTCTGGGAGCCATTGCGGCAGGTGCGGCCTGGGTGTTCATTCCGGCCTATCTGCAGGCTTACCGGGGCAGCCATGTCGTGATCACGACGATCATGTTCAACTTCCTGGCGGGCACGCTGCTGGTCTACCTGCTCGTCGGCCCGCTGAAGATGACGGGTTCGATGGCACCCGAAACGGCGAAGTTCGTACCCGGAGCGACCTTGCCGTTGATGAACCAGATGGCGGCGTGGTTCGGCCTGACCATCACGCGCACACCGCTCAATCTGTCCTTCGTCTTCGCCATCCTGGCTGCGATCTTCGTCTGGGTGCTGATCTGGCGCACACGGCTGGGCTACGCCATCCGCACCGTTGGCGCGAACCCCGATGCTGCGGTCTATGCCGGCATTTCGCCAGCAAGGATCACCGTCATCGCGCTCCTGATCTCGGGCGGGCTGGCCGGGTTGATGGCCACCAACGAGATCCTTGGCGTGCAGGGCCGCCTGATCAACGAGTTCGCGGCAGGTGCGGGTTTTGTCGGCATCGCGGTGGCGCTCATGGGGCGCGGTCATCCGTTCGGGATCGTGCTCGCGGCACTGCTGTTTGGCGTGCTGTACCAGGGCGGGGCGGAGCTGGCCTTCGACAAGCCCAAGATCACGCGAGAGATGATCATCGTCATCCAGGGCTTCGTGATCCTGTTCGCCGGTGCGCTGGAAATGATGTTCGCCGACCAGATTGCGCAGCTCTATGGCCGCCTCACCGGCAAGGCGGACGTGGCGACAAAGGCTTCGGCAAAGGGGCAGGCATGAGCGATGCCTTCCAGATCATGCTGCTGGCCGTTGATTCCGCTGTCAGGCTGTCAGTGCCACTTTTGTTTGCGTGCCTTGCGGGGCTCTATTCGGAGCGTGCCGGGGTGGTCGACATCGGCCTTGAGGGCAAGATGCTGATCGGGGCCTTTGCCGCAGGGGCGGCAGCTTCGGTCGTGCCAAATCCATGGCTCGGATTGTTGGCCGCCGTGCTGGCGTCGGTGCTGTTCGCGCTGATCCATGGCTTTGCGTCGATCTCGCAGCGCGGCAACCAGATCGTTTCGGGCGTGGCCATCAACGTGCTGGCATCGGGGCTGACCGCGGTTCTAGGCAATGCCTGGTTCAACCAGGGCGGACGGACGCCGCAACTGCCAAACACGGCCCGCTTCAACGAGATCACCCTGCCCTTTGCGGTTGAGGCCCGCACGGTGCCGTTCATCGGCGAGTTCTACCACGAGGTCGTGTCCGGCCATTCCGTGCTGGTCTATATCGCGCTGACGCTGGTGCCGCTGACATGGTTCGGGCTCTACCGCACAAGCTGGGGGTTGCGCCTGCGCGCCGTTGGCGAAAATCCGGCAGCCGTTGACACGGCGGGGCTGTCGGTGACGAGGCTGCGGTATTCCGCCGTTGTCGTGGCCGGCATCCTGTGCGGATTTGGTGGCGCATATCTGGCCATCGCCCAATCAGCGAGCTTCATCACCGACATGACGGCGGGCAAGGGCTTCATCGCGCTGGCGGCGCTGATCTTTGCAAAATGGCGGCCTTGGCCGGCCTTGGGAGCCTGCTTCCTGTTCGGGCTACTCGATGCTGTGGCCTTGCGCATCCAGGGCGTCAACTTTCCGGGAATCGGCCAGGTGCCCGTTCAGGCCATCCAGGCCTTGCCGTATATCCTGACAGTTGTTCTTCTCGCCGGATTCATCGGAAAGGCGATACCGCCGAAAGCCGTCGGCATTCCCTATCTCAAGGACCGGTCATGACATCTGAACTGGATGCGCTGTTCACGGCGGCGAAAGCGGCACAGGCGCGCGCCTATGTGCCGTATTCGCGCTTCAAGGTGGGTGCTGCCGTGCGTGCGGCCAACGGCGTGATCTATGCGGGCTGCAATGTCGAGAACGCGGCCTATCCGGTTGGCAACTGCGCCGAAGCAAGTGCCATTGCGGCGATGATCATGGCGGGCGAAACACATATCATGGAAGCCATGGTCATCGGCGACGGGGCCGGGCTTTGCACCCCGTGCGGTGCGTGCCGCCAGCGCCTGCGCGAGTTTGCAGCGCTTGACGTGGCCGTGCATGTGGCCGACCAGAACGGCGTTCGCCGCAGTTTCACGGTCGGTGAACTGCTGCCGGCCTCGTTCGGGCCGGATAATCTGGCTCGCTGAGAAGGATTTCATCCATGGCCTGGCAAGACCATCCCGAAAGCCTGTTTGATCAGGCGGCGGCCTTCGTGACCACGCATGGTGTTGCACATCCCGAACTGGCCATCATCCTGGGTTCTGGCCTTGGCTCGCTCGCTGATGATATCGAAAATCCCGTCATCATTCCATTTGCGCAGATTCCCGGCTTTCCGCGCGGAACCGTATCGGGCCACAAGAAGGCGCTGGTTTCCGGCGAGCTTGAAGGGCGGCGCGTGCTCGTGTTCGCAGGTCGCTCGCACACTTACGAGGGCGGCGATGCAGCCGCCATGAAAGTGCCGCTGGGGCTGCTCACACGGCTGGGTTCGCCCATGCTGCTGGCCACCAATGCGGCAGGCTCGGTGAACCTTGCCATGAAACCCGGTGATGTGGTGGCGATCAGCGACCATATCAGCCTTGGCGGGCCAAATCCCCTGGTGGGGGACACCGACGAACGCCGTTTCGTGCCGATGGCGGATGCTTACGATCCGGCGATGCGCAAAGCCTTGCAGGCAGCGGCTGCCATCACCGGTCAGACACTGGCGGAAGGGGTCTATATGTGGTGGACCGGGCCGAGCTTCGAGACACCTGCCGAAATCCGCCTGAGCCAGCGTGTTGGCGCGGACCTTGTTGGCATGTCGACCGTGCCAGAGGTGATCATGGCGCGGCGGCTGGGGTTGACCGTGGCGGGGTTGTCCATCGTCACCAACTATGGGACAGGCATGCAGGTCACTGCACCCAACCACATGGAAACCAAGCATGTGGCTGATGCTGCAGCACCGCGCCTGAAGGCACTGGTGCGCGCTTTCGTCAAGGAGATGGTCCATGCCTGAGATGACGCCGCCACAAACAGGCATTGCACGCTCCGATGCCGTCATTGCCCGCCGCGCGCTTGGGCTGCTCGACCTGACCGATCTTGGTGACCAGGCATCCGAGACCGGAACACTGCAGCTTTGCGCACGGGCAATCGCTGCTCCCGGACCCGTTGCCGCGATCTGCATCTGGCCCCAGTTTGTCAGCCTTGCCAGGCGCACGCTGGGCGAGGCACAGGTGCGCGTGGCAACCGTGGTCAATTTTCCGGCGGGCGGCACCAATGTCAGCCGCATCTCAGGTGATACCCAGGAGGCCATCCAGGATGGCGCTGACGAAATCGACCTTGTCCTGCCCTACAAGACGCTGCTGCAAGGCGATGCCGAGATTGCCGCCGACATGGTGCGCGAAATCAAGGCCATCTGCGGCCCGGTGCTGCTCAAGGTCATTCTCGAAACAGGCAGCTACCCCGATCAGGCCAGCATCCGCCGCGCCAGCGATCTCGCCATCGAGGCTGGTGCTGATTTCATCAAGACCTCCACCGGCAAGACCGCTGTTTCGGCCACGCCAGAAGCCGCACGCACCATGCTCGAAGCGATCAAGGCACATGGCCTGCCCGTGGGTTTGAAGCCCTCGGGCGGCATCCGCACCCTGGCCGATGCCAGAACCTATCTTGACCTCGCTAACGAGATCATGGGGCCAGCCTGGGTTAATCCGCGCACCTTCCGGTTTGGTGCCAGCGGTCTGCATCAGGTTCTGGTTGATGTGATTGCAGGCAATGCCAGCAGCGAAAGCGGCGACGGAGCCTATTGATGTCCCCCGAGATGGTATTTCCTGACTTCCTGCCACAGGAAATCATCAGAAAGAAACGCGACGGGGCCGAACTCTCCGCCAGCGAGATCGGGCAGATGGTCAATGGCCTGACCGATGGCAGGGTCACGGAAGGCCAGGCCGCAGCATTCGCAATGGCGATCTTCTTTCGCGACATGAACACCGCCGAGCGGGTGGCGCTCACCCTGGCCATGCGCGATTCAGGCACCGTGCTCGACTGGAGCGATCTGCCCGGACCCGCGCTGGACAAACATTCCACAGGCGGGGTCGGCGATACTGTCTCGCTGATGCTGGGGCCTGCCGTCGCAGCCTGCGGCGGATTTGTTCCGATGATTTCGGGGCGCGGCCTTGGCCACACGGGCGGCACACTCGACAAGCTCGATTCCGTGCCGGGTTATGTCACCCAGCCCGACAATGCACTTTTTCGCAAGGTCGTGCGCCAGACCGGGTGCGCCATCATCGGCCAGACTGCCGATCTCGCCCCCGCAGACAAGCGGCTTTATGGCATCCGTGATGTGACGGCGACAGTTGAATCGGTACCGCTGATCACCGCGTCGATCCTCTCCAAGAAGCTGTCAGCCGGACTTCAGGGCCTCGCCATGGATGTCAAGGCAGGCTCGGGGGCCTTCATGCCCACGCTCGAGCGCGCCCGTGATCTGGCAAAATCTCTGGTTGCCGTGGCCAATGGCGCGGGGCTGAAGACGACAGCGCTGATCACCGACATGGACGCGCCGCTTGCCGACGCTGCCGGCAATGCACTCGAAGTGCGCTACGCCATTGACTACCTGACCGGCGCACGGCGTGAGGCGCGCATGCACGAGCTCACGCTGGCGCTCGGAGCCGAAATGCTGGTTCTGGGCCATCTCGCCACCAGCCTGCTCGATGGCCGCCAGCGCCTTGAACGCGCCATTGCTTCGGGCGCAGCGGCAGAGGTGTTTCAGCGCATGGTCAGCGCCCTTGGCGGCCCGAACGATCTTGTTGCCCGGCCCCAGCGGCATCTGGCTGCGGCTCCGATCATCCGCGCGGTGCTGCCCGCCCATGCAGGTTATATCGGTGCCATCGATACGCGTGCAGTCGGCATCGCCGTGGTCGAGCTTGGCGGCGGGCGTTCCCGTGCGCAGGATCCGGTCGATCATGCCGTCGGCCTCACGGCGCTGGCAGGCATTGGCGACGAGGTCGGCCCTGACCGGCCCTTGGCCATCATCCATGGCCGCACGGAAAACGCTCTTGAAAGGGCCAGTGCCCGGCTGCAGGCGGCCTACACCATTCACGAGACTTTACCATCAATACAACCAAAAGTCATTTTCGAACGGATCACCGCATGAGCCTTCTGATCGCCATGACTGCCTGGGATGTGGACAGCTGGCGCAAGCGTTTCCAGCGGCATCTGCCGGGCACGGAGATCGTTGCGCTGGGCGAGCCGTTCGACCGGCGCAACGTGCGCTTTGCCGCCTCGTGGAAACATCCCGATGGCGCGCTGGCTGGCCTGCCCGCGCTCGAGGCCATCTTTTCACTTGGCGCGGGCGTCGATCACCTGTTCGCCGACAGCCGCCTGCCCGATGTGCCGATGGCCCGGGTGGTCGACCCTGACCTGACCTCGCGGATGAGCGAGTACATCGTGCTGCATTGCCTGATGGCCCTGCGCCAGCAGCGCCGTTATGACCGCCAGCAACGCGATGCCGCGTGGATCGATGACCGTGAGCAGCCCGCCGCGCGCGATGTCAGGGTCGGCATCCTCGGCATGGGCGTGCTTGGGCTTGATGCCGCCGGAAAGCTGATGGCGATGGGCTTCGACGTCGCGTGCTGGAGCCGCTCGCGCCGCGATGTCGAGGGCCTTGCCAGCTTTGCCGGGCAGGATGGTTTTGCGGCTTTTCTGGCGCGCACCGACATTCTGGTCAACCTCTTGCCCGCCACGCCGGAAACGGACGGCATCCTCAACACGTTGACATTCAACAGCCTTGCGCGAAACGGGCGGCTTGGCGCGCCCTTCCTCATCAATGCGGGAAGGGGAGCGTCGCAGAACGAGGATGACATCGTGGCAAGCCTCGACAACGGGACGTTGCAGCACGCCACGCTTGATGTGTTCCGGAAGGAGCCGCTTGATCCGGCCTCGCCATTCTGGACGCATCCAAAAATAACCGTGACGCCGCACAACTCGGCCATGAGCGACCCCGATGCCATCTGCGCCCTGATCGCCCGCCAGATTGACCGGCTTGAGCGCGACTTGCCGCTGGAGCATCAGGTCGAGCGCGCGCGAGGGTATTGAAGGAAGAGTGCCCCACCCTGCCCTCCCATCCCATGGGGCGGGCAGGGTGGGGCCTTTCTTCCACTTAACCGATTTCCCTAGCCAGCCTTGCCAATCTCGCCTATACGCCAGCGCGTCGGGAGGTGACTTCCGGCACATCGACCCTGCTGGACGACATCCCGGCCTGGCCGAAACGATCAACCCCTTTTTGAAAGGATGACACGATGTCGATCACTGCTGAGCGCAAGACTGTGCTCGTTTCCGAATACGCCACCAAGGCTGGCGACACCGGTTCCCCTGAAGTTCAGGTCGCGATCCTCACGGAGCGCATCAACAACCTCACCGGCCACTTCAAGAGCCACGTCAAGGACAACCATTCGCGCCGCGGCCTGCTCAAGATGGTGTCGCAGCGCCGCTCGCTCCTTGATTATGTCAAGGGCAAGGATGTGGCCCGCTACAAGACTCTGATCGAACGGCTCGGCATTCGCCGCTGATCGGTTTTCAGCCCGGACCTGCGCGCATGTGCATGTCCGGGTTTTCATTTTGATGTCGGTGCAATCCTTGCGCCAACCTCACCCCGCCGGAGCCGCTGCCCACGGGCGCGCGACAGGTTCCGGACTGTCCGAAGCCAGCTGACGGCTGCGCGGCCATTGGCCATGGACAGGATCGCCGACCACTGGAGCAAAACCAGTTGTCCGCCGTCTTGCCCATGGTGGCCGCTCCCGCCCGAAGACCGGCTTGTCCACGCGCCCGCGATGAAAGCGATCAAGCAAAATGTTCGATATCCAAACTGAAGAATTGATGTGGGGCGGCCGTAAGCTGACCCTCGAGACAGGCAAGGTTGCCCGCCAGGCCGATGGCTCGGTGATGGTCACCTATGGCGAGACCGTGTTGCTGGCCACCGTTGTCTCCGCCAAGGAGCCGAAAGCGGGCATCGATTTCTTTCCGCTGACCGTGAACTACCAGGAAAAAGCGTTCGCAGCCGGACGTATTCCAGGGGGCTATTTCAAGCGTGAAGGCCGCCCAACCGAGCGCGAGACGCTGATT
>JANMIB010000121.1:0-2136 GCA_031375605.1 Allobosea sp.
CCTCGAAAACCGAGAACACGCGCTGCGCCTATCCGCTGGAATTCATCGCCAATGCCAGCAGCACAGGCCGGGCCGGGCACCCCAAGAATATCGTCATGCTGACCTGCGATGCGTTCGGCGTCCTGCCGCCCATCGCCAAACTGACGGGCGCGGAAGCGATGTATCACTTTCTCTCGGGCTACACGGCCAAGGTGGCAGGCACCGAAAAGGGCGTCAAAGACCCTGAAGCCACGTTCTCGACCTGCTTTGGCGCTCCTTTCATGCCCCGCCACCCGTCGGTCTATGGCAACCTCTTGCGTGACCTGATCGAGCGGCACCATGTCGATTGCTGGCTTGTGAACACCGGCTGGACCGGCGGCAAGTTCGGCGCTGGCCGCCGCATGCCGATCCGCGTGACGCGCCGCCTGCTGACAGCAGCGCTCGATGGCTCGCTGACCCGCGCTGACTACCGGCGTGATCCCTATTTCGGCTTTGCCGTGCCGACCTCCGTGCCGGGTGTCGAGCCGCACATCCTCTACCCGGTCAAGACCTGGCAGGACAAGGCCGAGTTCTCCGAGACGGCGAAGCGGCTTGTTGCCATGTTCCGCGAGAACTTCAAGCGCTTCGAGGCCCATGTCGATGATGCGGTGAAAGCTGCGGCTCCCCAGAGCAGCCTCGCGGCCTGACAGCGGGATGGCGCGCCCGGCAAAAGTCCTGCTCAAGGTCATGATGCTGTTCGCGACACTGCTGATCGTACTCATCGCCCTGTGGGGCGGGCTCGCGATCTGGTATCGCGCGCCTTGGCCCGGAGCCTATATCGCCCTGTTCGGGCTCTTCGTGCTCGCCGGACTGGTCCTGTTCTGGCGCTCGGGCACGGTCTGGCCCGCACTCGGGCTGCTGGCCGTGGCGTTCGGCGCGGTCTTCATCTGGTGGGGCACGATCAGGCCGCTGGGTGACCGGGCCTGGGCCGTGCAGCTCGCGCGCGTTCCGTCTGTCAGCATCGACGGCGACCGCTTCACCATCACCAATGTGCGGAATTTTGTCTGGCGCGCAAAGGCTGGCGCGCAGGACATCGGCGCAACGGAAGACGTCGCCGAAGAAGTAGCGGAAGAGCGCTGGGAAACCCGGACCCATGACCTGAGCAAGACCTCGGGGGTTGACCTGTTCTTCTCGTACTGGACAGGTCCGCTGATCGCGCATGTGCTCGTCTCGATCACCTTCGATGATGCAGCCCCGCTGACCTTCTCCATCGAAATCCGCCGCGAACAGGGCGAGGACTATTCCCCGCTCGCGGGCTTCTTCAAATCCTACGAGCTTGCCATCGTTGCCGCCGATGAACGGGACATCGTGAAGCTGCGCACCCATGTCTGGCGCGAGGATGTGCGCCTCTACAGGCTCACCGTCAGCCGCGAGAAGGCCCGCGCGTTGCTGCTCGCCTATGCAGCCGAGATCAACGCCCTTGCCGCGCAGCCACGCTGGTATGACACGCTGGGGGCCAATTGCAGCACGGTGGCTTATCGGTTGGCGCGCGAGCTGTGGCCGGGCCTTGCCTTCGATTGGCGCATCCTGTTTCCGGGCCGGGCACCGGACTATGCCTACGAGATCGGAGCGGTGAGGACAGACATCCCGCTTGAGGACCTCAGATCCCGCGCGGCCATCAGCGAGATCGCCCGCGCCTTGCCGGTTGATGCAGACTTTTCTGCTGCCATCCGTGCTGCGGTCCCGCAGCCGCGTTGACGAAACCCGTGGCAAACCTGCGAGCCGGGTTTGTGCGGACTTCTCAACCGGCATGGATCATGCGTAGATCATGCCACGGCATCATCCGCTCTACGAACGAAGGACATGACACATGAGACGCCAGATTGTGAAAGGCATTCTTGCAGCCGCCGTGCTGGCGGCCCTGCCAGCCGCCGCCCAGGCCCAGGAGAAGCTGAAGATCGGCTTCATCTATGTCGGCCCGGTGGGTGATTTCGGCTGGAGCTACCAGCACGATGTGGGGCGCAAAGCCATTGAGGCCGCCTTTCCGGGCCGGGTCGAGACCACTTTCATCGAGACCGTGCCCGAAGCTGGCTCCGAGCGCGTGATCGAGCAGCTGGCCCGCACCGGCCACAAGCTGATCTTCACCACCTCGTTCGGCTACATGGAGCCGACCTTGCG
>JANMIB010000309.1:0-2350 GCA_031375605.1 Allobosea sp.
TTAGAGCATTGCGCACAAAAGTGGGTAGCGGTTTTGTGCAAAGAAAATGCTCTAAACTATTATTATCGACCATCTTGAGACGAGAGGCGCGGCGAAAGCAAGGCGGTGGCGACATCAACGTTTGCGAACAAACCCGACAATGTCCTTGACCTCGGCCATTGTCTCCATCGCAATCTCGCGCGCACGATCCGCGCCATCGGCGAGGATGCGGTCGATCTCGGCCGGGTCAGCCAGGAGCCGCTTCATCTCGCCATTGATCGGCGAGAGCTTTGCCACGGCCAGATCAACCAGCGCAGCCTTGAAGCCGGAAAATTGCGCGCCCCCGAACTGGTCGAGCACCAACTGCTTGGTGGTGTCAGCCAGCCCTGCGTATATTCCAACGAGATTGTCAGCTTCGGGGCGGGCTTCAAGCCCTTTTTCCTCGGATGGAAGCGCCTCGGGATCGGTCTTGGCCTTGCGAACCTTCTGCGCGATGCTGTCGGCATCGTCTGTCATGTTGATGCGCGAATAGTCCGATGGGTCAGACTTGGACATCTTCTTTGATCCGTCGCGCAAGCTCATGACGCGCGCAGCAGGGCCGCCGATCATCGGCTCGGTCAGCGGGAAGAACCCGTCATCATGACCTTGCGCCGAAATCTGCGCCGCGAAATCCGTGTTGAACTTCTGTGCGATGTCACGTGTCAGCTCAAGATGCTGCTTCTGGTCTTCGCCCACCGGCACGGCTGTCGCCTTGTAAAGCAGGATATCGGCAGCCATCAGCACCGGGTAGCCGTAAAGTCCAACGGAGGCGTTCTCGCGATCCTTGCCGGCCTTTTCCTTGAATTGGGTCATGCGGTTGAGCCAGCCGAGCCGGGCGACGCAATTGAAGATCCATGCCAGTTCCGCATGCTGACTGACCTGGCTCTGGTTGAACAGAATCGAGCGCGTCGGATCAATGCCTGCAGCAATGTAGGCCGCCGTGACTTCACGGATGGCGCGCGTCAAATCAGCCGGATCCTGCCAGACCGTGATCGCGTGCATGTCCACCACGCAGTAGATGCAGTCATGGCTCTCCTGCATCTGGACCCAGCGCTTCAACGCACCCAGATAATTGCCCAGATGCAAGGTATGCGTGGGCTGCATGCCTGAAAAAACACGGGGGGTGAACTGAGGCATGGGATATTCCAATCGCAGGAGCACTTTGCACAGAAGCGGGGCAGCTTTTGTGCTGAAGCCGTGCTGCACATCAGGATGATCTGGACTTCTGCGCGCCTTATGCGCGATCTGTGCGCGGGCTGACAAGAGCAGCTGTTCTGCCCAATGCCTGTCAGACCGGTTTTTCGCCACCATGTCTGATGGGCGAACCGGGCCTGATGGCACCGAAGGCCCAGGCTGCCGCACCATAAAGCGCCAGCCCCGCACCGCAGAGCGCAAACAGCCGCATGAAACCGCGCCATCCCGACGTCTGGCCCACAAGCAAAGCCCGCATGTCTGCCCCTAGCCAGATCAGTGCTAAAGCCATCAATGCCGCGGCTGCGCATGCCGCCAAGACGGTTCGCAGCAAAGCTCGTGAAGGATGCCACAGGTGATCCTTCAAAAGACTGGCGGACAGCAAAAGAGCCTGTGTCCAGAATGCCAGCGACGCTGCCAGAGCTGCCCCGGTTGCGGGCATGCCATCTGACAGGACTGTCCCTGCAAGCGCAGCCACAGCAACCGAAACAGCGCCTGCGAAAAGTGGAACCAGCGGTTTCTGGCGCGCGAAATAAACCTGGGACAGCACTTTGGCGACCACGGCTGCCGGCAGCCCAAACGCGAAGGCGGCAAGGGCCGCCGCAGTCCGCTCACGGTCGAAAGGTCCGAAATTGCCACGCTCGAACAGAACCGCGACAATCGGCTCGGCCAGAACATGCAGCGCGGTCGCAGCGGGAAAAGCCAGAAGCAACCCAACCGCCAGCGCGCTGTCAACCGTACGGCGACGGCCGGCATCATCGTGCGCCGCCTCGCGTGCAGCAATCTCGGGCAACAGCACCACGCCCATGGCAACCGCGACAAACCCGAGCGGGAGCTGGAACACACGGTCTGCATAATAAAGCCACGACACGGCACCGGGCTGAACAGATGCAATCTGAGTGGCCACCAGAAGCACGAACTGCGCCGTTGCGCTGGCCAGAAGCGCGGGGACTCCGAGCACGACCAGCCGACGCATCGGTTCGGACCAGCCCGGCCTGAAACGCGGAATACCAGGCTTCTTCCAGCCAAGTGCCCACAACACCAGCAAAAGATGCAGCGCACCGGCAACCGAGACCGACACAGCCAGCATCTTGGCGGTGTGAAATGTGCTCTCGCCTTGCCACTCCGTCCAGAACAAGGC
>JANMIB010000159.1:0-3325 GCA_031375605.1 Allobosea sp.
CTGGTTGGCAGGGTCGAAATCGGGCAGCGACACGGTGGCGACGACCTCTCCCGTGTTGACATCGATGATCGAGCCTGCCGCCGCCTTGGCCTTGAACTTCGCCATGGCCGTGACAAGCTCATCACGCAGCGCATGCTGCACGCGCAGGTCAATCGAGAGATAGACCGGTTTCAGCTCTTTTGGCGTGGCATTGAGGCCGGCGCCCGTCGGGTCGATCAGGCCCTTCTGGTCAAGGTGCTTCTCGATCCCGGCAATGCCGATATTGTCGATGTTGGCAAAGCCAAGCACATGCGCCGCCGCCTTGCCATTGGGATAGACGCGCTTGTTTTCCGGCACGAAACCGACACCCGGTATGCCGAGCCGGTGCACTTCGGCCTGCTGACGCGGCGAAATCTCGCGCTTGACCCAGACAAAGCCCCTGCGCCGCTCGAAGCGATCCCGCAGGTCTTTGGCGTTGATCTCGGGCAGAACGGCGGTCAGCAGTTCGACGGCCTCGTCCTTGTCAAGGATCTTGCGCGGTTCGGCAAAAACCGAAACGGTGCGCACATCGGTGGCCAGAACCTCGCCGTTGCGGTCAAGGATGTCGGGCCTTGCGGCCGAGGTTGCATCGGCGGTTGCGCGCCTCAGTCCCACAGGCTCGTCAGGAGCGACCGCAAGATAGACCAGGCGACCCGACAGGGTCAGGAAAAGGCAACCGAAGCACAAGATGACCAGGCCGACGCGGGCCTCGCTCTTGTCCTTGCTCATCGAGAACAGCTTGCGCATCAGACCGCCAACCCGATGGCCAGCCTTGGGCCGTGGCTGCACTGGCGGCATGTCTGTCATGGCTGTGTGAGCCTGGGAGCGCTGATCTGCATCGGTGGTCATGACGGCCCCTTACTGCTGCAGCCGCATCGGGGGACGCGGTGTCGTGGTGGATGTTGTGGCGCTGGCAACAACCGGGACCGAACGCGGCGGAACCGGGCGTGTGGATGCAGCTGCGCCGAGGAGCTGACGTGGTCCGGTCTGGCTTGGTCCAGTCTGGCGCGGCGTGATGGCCGCCGGGCGCGGGGCAGCTGCCGTTGCCGCGCGCGGCTGGGCGGGGCGCGGTGTTGCGGCGACAGGCAGGCGCGGCGCTGTGCGCACGATGCTTGCGGTCGGCGCATCATCGCGCATCAGGCCGAGCGCTTCGAGCTTCTGGCCGATGCCGTCGATTTTCGGCCCCTTGTTCGGGACATCGGCAAAGCGTGCAAGCTGGGTCGAAGCGAGTGGCTGGAGGCTCAGGTGGCGTTCGCTCAACATCTGCAGGCGATCAGGCCGGTTGAGGTGCTGCCACTCCGCCTTGAGCACGGCAATGGCCTCGCGCTCTTTCTGGGCATGCTGCTTGAGTTTGCTCAACTGCTCGCCATGATAGAGTGTCTCGTACTTGATGGTGTAGGCATACATGGCCGAGGAGATCAGCGCACCAATGGCGATGACATGGAAAACCTTGATCATCGACGCCCCCGCCGGTCTGAGGTCTTGCCTGCAGAGGTTTTGCCCGTTTCAGGCGCAGGCCTGCCGGTCTTCGGCTTGTGCCGCACGGCCTGATCGGGCAATTCGGCCAGCGCGCTGACCTCGCGGTCCAGTGGGCGGGCAGGAGCCGTCGTGCGTTCTGCGACACGCAGTTTTGCCGAGCGGGCGCGCGGATTTCCCGCGATTTCCGCATCGGAGGCGGTGATCACCCCGCGATGCACCAGCGCGAAGGTTGGTGCATCAACCGATGCCTGCGGTTCAAAGCGCGAGAAACCCCCGCCAGCCCGGCCAGAACGGCGCTGCAGGAACTGCTTGACGATGCGGTCTTCGAGAGAATGAAAGCTGACCACGACAAGGCGTCCGCCGGGCTTGAGCGCCTGTTCCGCGCCGTGCAGCGCGCGGACCAGCTCACCCAGCTCGTCATTGACGGCAATGCGCAGGGCCTGGAATGTGCGGGTTGCCGGATGGATGCCGCCGGGCTCGGCCCAGACCACGCTGGCCACGATGTCGGCGAGTTGCTTGGTGGTGCGGATCGGCTCGAGGCGGCGCGCTTCCAGAATGGCACGTGCCACGGCGCGGGCGCGGCGCTCTTCGCCATAGTGATAGATGATGTCGGCAAGATCAGCCTCTTCGCCCTCGTTGACGAGGTCGGCGGCGCTCTGGCCTGAGGCTGCCATGCGCATGTCGAGCGGGCCATCAAAGCGGAAGGAAAAACCGCGCTCTGCCTGGTCAAGCTGCATCGACGAGACACCGATGTCGAGCACGATGCCGTCAAGCTCGGCAAAGCCCGCATCGCGCGCCTCTGCCGCCAGATCGCCGAAGGTGGCCTCGATCAGCGTGAGCCGCCCTGCCGACCGCTGGACAAGATCATATCCGCCGGCAATCGCGGTGGGATCACGGTCGAAAGCCAGAACCTGCACATCTGCAGCGGCATCGAGAATGGCGCGGGTGTAGCCACCGGCTCCGAATGTGCCATCGAGGATGCGTGAGCCGGGTTGAATGCCAATAGCAGCGACGGCCTCGTGCAGAAGCACGGGCGCATGACGGGCCGGTCCGCCAGCGACAGGTTCATTGCCCTTGCCGCGGCCCGTCATGTCGCATCGCCTTCCGGCGCTTGCCGCGCCTGCATCATGTCTGTCTGGCTCCGCCACTGGTTGCCAAGGCTGTGCTTGAGGTCTCTCAAGCGCTCGCGCGCACTCTCCAGGTGAACGCGGAACCTTTCCGGCTCCCAGATCTGGAACTTTGAACCAAGACCGACGAACGTGACCTGATCGCCGATCCCGGCATACGTCTTGAGGGTCTCGGGCAGTTGCATGCGACCCTCCGGATCCACCTTTACCACCTCCGAGACGCCCAGAAGCGCCGTCGAAAGATGATCCCGCTCGTCCGAATAGGGCGGCATGGTCGACAGCAAGCCGTCGATCTCCTTCAGCAGGGCGTTGCCGCCCGCGTCCAGAGCCGTCATGTCGAGCGCCGGGTGAATGTAAAGCCCCTCGAACCCGTCGCGCCCCAGAACCAGCCGAAATGTCGCCGGGATCGAAACACGACCCTTGGCATCCACGCGGTTGGTGAAGTTCGACACAAAGCGGTCCATGGACCTCATACTCGCTGACACTTGACGCAACGCGACTTGGTTCAACCTTGCTTGCCAGACTGTGCAACCCCGCCACAGAGCCGCACGAACTCGCCAGCAAAGGCCCGCTTCCGGCCATCGGTCCGCTGGCCTCCCGAGCCCGGATACCGACCGGCCGATGAACCCTGACAGGGCTCAAATCAAACGGGATATGATGGGATAACATGGGCATTTATGGGCGTCAACGATCCGAACAGC
>JANMIB010000171.1:0-19551 GCA_031375605.1 Allobosea sp.
TCCTTTACGCCCTCGTCGATCCTGTTTCGCCCCCGTTCTCAACGCAGCACGCTGCGCTGAGGTGGAGGCGCCGGGTACCGCCCCCGGGTCCGAATGGTTTATTTCGATCGCCGTTTATCACCATAGCCGGATTGCTCCGGCACCCCTGATATAGCGAGCATGCGAGCCAGATGAAAGGGCGCAGGTGCGTTTGTTGAAACGCATTGTAACAATATGTTGCGTTTGCCGAATTCGGCTCATCGCCAAGATGAGCAGACGCGAGGAACATCATGACAACCACTGTTGTGCGCCGTGCCGCGCTGTTCGGGATCGGGGCTGCCGGAATTGCGGCGCTTGGCCTGTCAGGGCCATGGACTTCACCGGCTGCCGGGGCGGAGATTTTCACGGGTCTAGTCAGCGGCACCGGGGCCGGTGGTCATGATGTGGTCGCGTATTTCAACGCGGGCCGTCCCGTGGCGGGGTCTGAGCAGATCACCCATTCCTGGAACGGAGCCAAATGGCGCTTCGCAAATACGGCCAACCGCGATGCCTTCGCCGCCTCCCCTGAACGTTATGCTCCTGCTTATGGCGGGCATTGTTCATGGGCGGCCGCTCAAGGCTACAAAGCCAAGGGTGATCCGCAGAACTGGAAGGTTGTCGGGGGCCGCCTGTTCCTGAATTACGATGCCGATGTCCAGAAAACCTGGGACACCAATATCCCCGGCTTCATCGCTGCGGCCGATGGCAACTGGCCGGATTTGCGTCAAAAATGACGTGGATGCAGCGGGCTGAATGCTGCGAATCGGATATTGATGGCCTATACCGAAGGCATGAAAGCCTATCATGACATGATGCGGCGCGTGCTCGACGAGGGCACCGCCAAGACCGACCGCACCGGCACCGGCACCGTCGCCGTGTTCGGCCATCAGATGCGCTTTGACCTTTCTGACGGCTTTCCCCTGGTCACGACCAAGAAGCTGCATCTGAAATCCATCATCCACGAACTGATCTGGTTCCTCAATGGCGACACCAATGTGCGCTATCTGCAGGATAACGGCGTCAGGATCTGGGATGAGTGGGCCGATGAGAAGGGCGATCTTGGCCCGGTCTATGGCCGCCAGTGGCGCTCCTGGGCCGCGCCGGACGGGGGAGTGGTCGACCAGATTGCCTGGGTGACTGATGAAATCCGCCGCAATCCCGACTCGCGCCGCCTGATTGTCTCTGCCTGGAACCCTGCCGACATTCCGAAAATGGCACTGGCACCCTGCCATTGCCTGTTCCAGTTCTATGTCGCGGATGGCAGGCTCTCCTGCCAGCTTTATCAGCGCAGCGCTGATGTGTTCCTCGGCGTGCCCTTCAACATCGCGTCCTATGCGCTGCTCACGCACATGATGGCGCATGTGACGGGACTGCAACCCGGCGAGTTCGTACATTCTTTTGGCGATACGCACCTTTACAGCAATCATCTGGAGCAGGCGCGCCTGCAATTGAGCCGCGAACATCGCGCCTTGCCGACGCTTCGGCTCAACCCGGCGGTGGGCAAGCTGGAAGATTTCCGCTTCGAGGACATCATCATCGAAGGGTATGATCCACACCCCGCGATCAAGGCTCCGATCGCAATCTGATTGACGGGCGCAAGCCGATGTTATAACATAAGGTATAACAGGAGCACAGGAACATGACCGCGTTGAAAATCCGCAAGATCGGCAATTCGATCGGTGTCATCCTGCCGAAGGAAATGCTGGCAGATCTCAATGTGAAAGAAGGTGAGCTCATCCATGTGGTGAAATCGGGTGCTGGTTACAGCTTGCATGCAGAGGTGACTGATTTTGAACGCAAAATGGAAGCGGCGCGCTATGTGATGCGCAAGCGTTTCTCTGCCTTACGTGAACTTGCGAAGTAAGCTGCATCATGACGTCCTTTGTCTGGATCGACGCGGAAGACGCCACCGCCTTCCATGATCAACAGATCATGGCCCACGGTGGTGCAGCAGGTTTGCGCGACATGGGGCTGCTGCAATCGGCATTGGCGCGCCCGCAGATGAAAGCCCAGTATGGTTCCGAAGATCTGGCAGAACTCGCGGCGGCCTGTGCGTATGGAATTGCGCGCAACCATCCCTTCGTGGACGGCAACAAACGCACGGCATTGGTGGTGATGGAAGCATTTCTGGTGGTGCATGGTTCTGAATTGAAAGGCGACAACCCGGAAGCTGTGGCCCTTATTCTGACCCTCGCAGCAGGCGAGATCACCGAGGAACAGTTGGCGCTTTGGGTTCGCGAGAACATGATGCCGCTTGGCTCGCCAACATGACAGTCCCCCTCATCGCCGTGGCAGCTCTTGCCGACAACCACGTCATCGGCAACGACAACAAGCTGATCTGGCGCATCAGGAGTGACCTGAAGCGGTTTCGTGCCCTCACCATGGGACGGCCGCTGATCATGGGGCGCAAAACATTCCAGTCCATCGGCAAGGCCTTGCCTGGGCGCTACACTGTGGTTCTCACGCGCGATCCGGATTTTGCGGCTTATGACGTGACTGTTGCGCAGACGCTTGATGCCGCGCTGGAGCTTGGGCAAGATCTGGCTGAGCAGCACGGCGCGGATGCCGTCGTGATTGGCGGCGGGGCCGATCTTTATGCCCAGACCTTGCCGCTCTGCGAGCGTTTGCACCTGACCTATGTTCATGCAGAGCCAGAAGGAGATGCGCTGTTTCCCGCCGTCAATCGCACCGAATGGCGCGAAACCGGTAGCGAGAAACACCCTGCAGGTCCTGATGATGAGCATCCGTTCACCTTTCTTGATCTCAAACGTCGCATCTGACACGTGATCAGTTGACGGACGGCCTCTGGATGCCCAATTCACATGTCGAAGCGGCGCGGGTGATCAGCGCCCGGTCCTGAACACAACAAAGGCGGATTTCATGCCCTGGAGCAATCAAAGTGGCGGCAGCGGCGGTAGCGGCGGCGGGGGTGGTCCCTGGGGCAATCGCGGCGGCGGCAATGGCGGCGGTGGCGGTCCCTGGGGCGGCGGTGGTGGCGGTGGCCCATCAGGACAGGGCGGGCCGGGCGGCGTTCCGCCTGATCTGGAAGCCATCCTGCGCAAGGGCCAGGACCGCTTGAAGAGCATCCTGCCGGGTGGCACCGGTGGCGGCATGAGCGGCAAGGGCATCGTGCTGCTTGGCTTGCTCGCCGTGTTCGGCTGGCTTGCCACGGGCTTCTTCACGGTCCGGCCTGATGAGATCGGCATCAAGACCGTTTTTGGGCGCTACACCACCAAGACCGCTCCGGGTCTTGACTGGAACTGGCCATCGCCCATCGGCTCGGTGATCAAGCCGCGCGTGACGCAGATCAACCGCATGGAAATCGGCTCGGCACTGGTCACCAACCAGCGCGGCCAGCAGGTTCAGCGGCAGAGCAATGAAGACAGCCTGATGTTGACCGGTGATGGCAACATCGTCGATGTCGCGTTCCAGGTGCAGTGGCAGATCGACCCAGCACGCCCCGAAGATTTCGTGTTCAACATCCAGAACCCTGAAAGCAACATCAGGGCTGTCGCGGAAAGCTCGATGCGGGAAGCCATCGGTCGGCGCTCGATCCAGCCAATCCTGACAACTGATCGCGTGCCGATCGAGACTGAAGTCCGGACGCTGGTTCAAGATACGCTGAATTCCTACAAGGCAGGTGTGCTCGTGTCGGGCCTCCAGATGCTCAAGTCCGATCCGCCAGCGCAGGTCATCGAGGCGTTCCGCGATGTGCAGGCAGCCCAGCAGGACCAGAGCCGCCTGCGCAACGAAGCCGAGACCTATGCCAGCCGGGTTGTACCAGAGGCACGCGGCCAGGCAGCACGTGTCGTGCAGGAGGCCGAAGCTTACCGCGAGCGGTCGGTTGCGGAGGCCACCGGTCAGGCGTCGCGTTTCTCCCAGATCTATGCGCAGTACCGTCTTGCGCCGGAGGTGACGCGCGAGCGTCTCTTTCTTGAAACCATGGAACGTGTGTTCGGCGGCATGGACAAGGTGATCATCGACCAGAATTCAGGCAGTGGGGGCGGCGTCGTGCCGTTCCTGCCGCTTGACCAGTTGCAGCGCCGCCCGCAGGCGCAGACCCAGGGGCCGCGTCCATGAACAGCACCGTGAAACTTGTCTCTCTCATCGTGCTGGGTGCCATCGCATTTGTCGCGATGCTGTCAGCTTTCGTCGTGCCCCAGACGCAGCAGGCACTTGTGCTGCGCCTTGGTGCGATCAACCGTGTTGTCACCGCGCCTGGCCTGAAGTTCAAGCTGCCTTTCATCGACCAGGTCATCATCATCGACAACCGCGTGCTGGATCTTGACCTGCCGGTTCAGGAGGTGCTCGCCTCCGACCAGAACAGGCTTTCGGTCGATGCCTTCGCGCGCTACCGCATCACCAATGCGCTGCTGTTCTTCCAGTCGGTTAACAACATCAACGGGGCGAACGCGCAGCTCAACCGGATCGTGAACTCGACCATCCGCAACGTGCTGGCGGATGCCACCTACACGGCGATCGTCCGCACTGAGCGCGCGGCCCTGATGGAGCGCATCCAGCAGGAAGTGAACCGGCAGGCCCGCGCCTTCGGCATCGAAATCGCGGATGTCAGGCTCACGCGGGTTGACCTGCCTGCCGCGAACAGTCAGGCCGTGTTCCAGCGCATGCAGACGGAGCGCCAGCGTGAGGCGGCTGACCTACGGGCCAACGGTTCGCAGGCGTCGCAGGAAATCAGGGCCCGCTCTGATCGCGATGTGCAGGTTCTGCTCGGCGAGGCCGGCCGGAAGTCCGACGAGACGCGCGGTGAAGGTGATGCTCAGCGCAACCGCATCTTTGCCGAGGCTTTCAACAAGGATCCTGAGTTCTTTGCCTTCTACCGTTCGATGCAGGCCTATGAAACCGGGTTGAAATCGGGTGAAACACGGATGGTGCTCTCGCCAAATTCTGATTTCTTCCGCTATTTCAATGATCCGCAGGGCAGGTCCCGGCCTGAAGCCAAGAAGTGAAGCTGACCTGAAAAGATACCTTCGATGACAGACTTTTTTGCCGCCATCGGCCTTGTTCTGGTCATCGAAGGTATTCTGTTCGCGTTGCTTCCTGGCAAAGCCCAGGATGCCATGCGTTCGGCAGCAGAGACACCGCCCGACATCCTGCGCATGGTCGGGCTGGCATCTGCTGTTGCTGGCGTAATCGTGATATGGGCTGCACGTCGTTTTTTTGCAGGTTAGGCTTTCACAAGTCGCTGTTTGGCCCCATTTTCTGTTTCAACAAAAACAGCTGCGGATGTTCTGCAGCATGCATTTGCCTCGTGAGGACGCCAATGAGCTTTTCAGCTGACAACCGCCTTGCCTGCCGCAGTCCCGCGCGCGCACTGAGGCAATTTGGCGCCGTTGCGACACGCACCCTGCTGGTCGGTGCGCTGGCGCTGCCTGTAGGCCTTCAGCCTGCACTGATGGCGACATCCCAGGCACAGACCGTGCGCGCATCCGCGCTGCCATCGGTCGCTGATCTTGCCGAACAGGTGATAGATGCTGTGGTCAACATCTCGGCGCAGACCACGACCGAGACGCGGAACCGCACCATGCCAAACGTGCCTGGCCTTGGACCGGACACGCCGTTTGGCGATTTGTTCGAGGAATTCTTCAATCGCCGTCGCGAAGGCCAGCCCGGCCAGCCCCCCGCACCTGGACAGCCTCCAGCACCTGGCCAGCGCGGTGAAAACCAGCAGCCGGGCGCGCCTCGCCAGCAGCCGGAGCAGCGGCGTGGACAGTCTGCCGGCTCAGGATTTGTGATCGATCCATCCGGAATCGTCATCACGAACAACCATGTGATTGGCGAATCCAACGACATCACGGTGATCTTTGCCGATGGTCGTCGTCTGAAAGCTGAAGTTGTTGGAAAAGATCCCAAGATCGACATCGCCGTGTTGCGCGTGAAATCGGACACGCCCCTCAAGGCCGTGAAGTTTGGTGACAGCGACAAGGCCCGGATTGGCGAATGGGTGGTGGCCATCGGCAACCCGTTCGGTCTTGGCGGTTCGGTGTCGCTCGGCATCGTCTCAGCCAAGAACCGCCGCATCGAGAGCGGCCCTTACGACAGCTACATCCAGACGGATGCCGCCATCAATCGTGGCAATTCAGGTGGTCCGCTGTTCAATCTCGCCGGTGAAGTCATCGGCATCAACACGGCCATCCTGTCGCCATCGGGCGGTTCGGTCGGCATCGGATTTTCGGTGCCATCCGCCTTGGCAATGCCCGTGATCGACCAGTTGCGCCAGTTTGGCGAAACCCGGCGCGGCTGGCTTGGCGTGCGCATCCAGAATGTCGATGATGCAACCGCTGAGGCTCTCAACCTTGGCAAGGCCCGCGGCGCGCTGATCGCAGGTATCGATGACAAGGGCCCGGCCCGGCCTGCCGGTCTTGATACAGGCGATGTGATCACCCACTTCGACGGCAAGGAAGTGCGCGAGTCGCAGGATTTGCCCCGCATCGTTGCCGCGACCCCCGTTGGCAAGGAAGTCGATGTGCGCATCATGCGCAAGGGCAAGGAAGAAACCCGCAAAGTCACGCTTGGCCGTCTTGAAGATGGCGAGAAAGCCCAGCAGGCTTCGCTTGGCACGCAGCCCAACCAGCCAAATGCAGCACCGGCCACCACCTCGGTTCTCGGCATGGAACTGGCTGGTGCAACCGATCAGGTCCGTCGCCGTTTCAGCCTCAAGGACAGCGTCAAAGGCGTTGTTGTGACGCGTGTGGATGCGAACTCAAATGCTGCTGACAAGCGCCTTATTCCGGGCGATGTGATCCTCGAAGTCGGGCAGGAACCAGTCAACAACCCTGCCGATGTATCCAGGCGTGTCGATCAGTTGAAGAAGGATGGCCGCAAGGCAGCCCTGCTTCAGGTCCAGAATGCTGCTGGTGATGTGCGTTTCGTGGCCGTCGCGATCAACTGACCGGTTTTGCGCTTCGAATCTGAGAAAAAGCGGCCTTCAGGGCCGCTTTTTTATTTGTGTGATCATGTTTCCGTCATTGCTTCGCATACGCTCGCAATGACCGTTGATCAGCCGGTCACGAACTCTTCTGCCCTAAACCCTTGTGCATAGAGCAGCGCTGTCAGGTCTGCGTGATCAATGCGCGCATGGGCTGCAGCGGCGACTGCTGGCTTGGCCCTGAAGGCAATGCCAAGACCGGCCTCACCGAGCATGGCCAGATCATTGGCACCGTCGCCAACAGCCATTGTCTGCTGAGCGGCCAGGCCAGCCTTGTCGCGCAACTCGATCAGTGACGCGAGCTTGGCCTCTTTGCCAAGGATCGGTTCGCGCACCGTGCCGACGAGCTTCCCGCCCTCGATGTCGAGCCAGTTTGAACGGTCTTCGTGAAATCCGATCATCACGCCAATACGGCTTGTGAAGACCGTGAAACCGCCAGAAACCAGTGCGGTGTATGCCCCGTTGCCGCGCATGGTGCGCACCAGTTCGCGGCCCCCTGTCGTCAGCGTGATGCGGCTGGCGATGATTTCGTCGACGACCGAGATGGGCAGTCCCCTGAGCAGCGCCACGCGCTCGCGCAGGGCTGGCTCGAAGGCGAGTTCGCCCCGCATCGCCCGTTCGGTGATCTCGGAAACCTCCGTTTTCAGGCCAACATAGTCCGCCAGTTCATCGATACATTCCTGCCCGATCATGGTTGAGTCCATGTCGGCCAGGAACAGCCGCTTGCGGCGATGCGCAACAGGTTGCACGATGACATCGACGGGCGATGCGAGTGCGACGCGCATGCGCTCTGCGATGTCGGTCAGCGTCGCATCGGGCCTTGCAAAGGCCAGGTCCGCTGCGATACCCGGATTGAGCCATGTCGCTGCGCTGGCATCAGCCAGCACATCGCGGGCGCGGGCCAGCATGGCAGGCGACAAGGCCATGTCGGCCGGATTTGAAACAAGTGTCGCGACGCAATCCATCAACCGGATGTCCCATGAGATATGACGCCGTGCTCATTGCAGGTCCGACCGCCAGCGGCAAGTCGGCTTTTGCGCTCCGTGTCGCCGAGGCAACCGGCGGGGTGATTCTCAATGCCGATTCGATGCAGGTCTATCGCGACCTTCGCGTGCTCAGCGCGCGCCCTTCGGTCGAGGAGGAGCGCGAAGCGGAGCACCGCCTCTACGGTTTTGTTGACGGCGCAGAGAATTTCTCTGTGGGCCGCTATGCCGAGGCTGCCAGCATCGAGATCAGGCAATGCTGGGCGCAAGGCCGCCTGCCGATTCTGACAGGCGGCACGGGGCTGTATTTCCAGGCGATGGAGCTGGGTCTGTCGCACATTCCGGCCTTGCCGCAAGAGGTGCGAGATCAAGTTCGGGCAACTTGCGAGGGTGTCGGGACAGCGGACCTGCATGCGCGGCTGGCCTTGGCTGATCCGGTGGGCGCGGCCATCTTGCGGCCCAGCGACCGGCTTCGCGTGATGCGCGCCCTTGAGGTTTTCGCGGCAACGGGCCGCTCGCTGTCAAGCTTTCATGGCGAGCGCGAGCCCGGCCTTCTGGCTGGCAAACAGCTTCTCAAGCTATTCCTCGCACCAGACCGGACGGAGCTGCATGAGCGCATCAATGCACGGTTCAGGAGCATGATCGCGGCGGGCGCGATGGCGGAGGTGGTTGCGCTCGAAGCTCGCAAGCTCGACCCTTTGCTGCCGGTGATGCGCGCGCATGGTGCGCCCGCGTTGATGGCGCATCTCAAGGGCGAGATGGGGCTGAATGAAGCGATCCAGCGCGGACAGGCCGACACGCGCGCCTACGTGAAGCGCCAGTTCACCTGGTTCAAAAACCAGATGGAAGGCTGGTGCTGGCTGGAAAGTGAAGCCGCGCGGGCCGGGGTCTTGTCGGGTTTCGCTATGGCAAAGCCTTGACGCTGCCGCCCTGTTCGGTTAGCCACTAGATCATGAACATGATCATTCTTGTATGCACGCGCCGGTCGAGGGCGGTCTGAGGACCGTTTCCCTTACCCCCGGCGCGTAACCCAAGGTCCCTTCCGGGGCCTTTTTTATTGCCTGACATCACAAGCTGCCTGACGATGACCACCAGAGGAGACACACGATGAGCGAGATGATGACCGGCGCCGAAATGGTCGTGTGCGCCCTTCGTGACCAGAATGTCGAACACCTGTTCGGCTATCCAGGCGGGGCTGTCCTGCCGATCTATGATGCCTTGTTCCAGCAGGATTTCGTCAAGCACATCCTCGTCCGGCAAGAGGGTGGCGCGGTGCATTCGGCCGAAGGCTATGCGCGCTCGTCTGGCAAGGTGGGCGTTGTGCTGGTGACCTCCGGCCCAGGTGCGACCAACGCCGTGACGGGCCTCACAGATGCGCTGATGGACTCCATTCCCATCGTCTGCATCACGGGCCAAGTGCCGACGCACCTGATCGGTTCGGATGCGTTCCAGGAGTGCGACACGGTGGGCATCACCCGCTCCTGCACCAAGCACAATTACCTCGTGAAGCGGATCGAGGATTTGCCGCGCATCCTGCATGAGGCCTTCTATGTGGCGTCCAACGGCAGGCCCGGCCCCGTCGTGATCGACATTCCCAAGGACATCCAGTTTGCAAAGGGCATCTACTCGCGGCCCAAGGACAACCAGCACAAGACTTACCGCCCGACTGTCAAGGGTGATCTGTCCAGGATCAAGGCTGCGCTCGAGCTGATGTCGAAAGCCAAGCGCCCGGTGTTCTACACCGGTGGCGGTGTCATCAATGCCGGCCCCCATGCCTCCGCGCTGCTGCGCGAACGGGTGCATCTCACCGGCTTTCCCTGCACGTCGACCCTGATGGGCCTTGGTGCGTTCCCGGCTGCAGATCCGCAATGGCTGGGCATGCTGGGCATGCACGGCACTTACGAGGCCAATCTTGCCATGCATGGCTGCGATGTCATGATCAACATCGGCGCCCGTTTCGATGACCGCATCACCGGACGGCTCGATGCCTTCTCGCCCGGCTCGCGCAAGATCCATGTCGACATCGATCCGTCCTCGATCAACAAGAACGTCAAGGTCGAAATCCCGATCATCGGGGATTGCGCCCATGTGCTCGAAGACATGGTCAGGCTGTGGCGGGACATGAGCCCTCAGGTCGACAAGCCGGCCCTGAAAAGCTGGTGGGGCGAGATCAACGCCTGGCGGGAGCGCAATTCGCTCGGCTATGCGGCTTCTGAGACCATCATCAAGCCGCAATACGCGGTGCAGCGGCTCTATGAACTCACCAAGAACCGTGACACCTACATCACCACCGAAGTTGGGCAGCACCAGATGTGGGCTGCGCAATACTACCGCTTCGAGGAGCCGAACCGCTGGATGACATCTGGTGGGCTTGGCACCATGGGCTATGGCCTGCCTGCCGCCATCGGCGTTCAGCTTGCACACCCCAAGGCTCTGGTAATCGATATTGCCGGGGAGGCTTCGATCCAGATGAACATTCAGGAGATGTCGACCGCTCTGCAATACCGCTTGCCGGTCAAGATCTTCATCCTCAACAACGAATACATGGGCATGGTGCGCCAGTGGCAGGAATTGCTGCATGGCGGGCGCTACTCATCGAGTTATTCCGAAGCGCTGCCCGATTTTGTCAAGCTGGCGGAGGCATATGGCGGGCATGGCATCCGCTGTTCGGACCCGTCCAAGCTCGATGACGCGATCATGGAGATGATCGAGAGCCCCAAGCCCGTGATCTTCGACTGCCTCGTGGCCAAGACAGAAAACTGCTTCCCGATGATTCCGTCAGGCAAGGCCCACAACGAGATGATCCTCAACGATTTTGCGGGCGACACCAAGACGGTGATCGACGCGAAGGGGCGGGAACTGGTGTGATGGACGGGGTGGTAAGATCAAGGTAAGCTTCTTACCTGCGTCTTACTTTTGAACAGGGCATGTCGATGGCACTCGCCAAATTCTCCACCAAAGGCCAACTCGTCGTTCCAAAGGAACTGCGGGACATGTATGGCTTTGTGCCGGGCAGCGAGGTGGAATTCGTCGAGGAGCCTGATGGGCTGAAGATCAAGGTCAAGAAGCCATCTGGTACCCGGCGATCAACAGCTGCGGAGGTCAGCGGCATGCTGGCCGCGCACTATCATGGGCCTGTGCTGTCGGACGAAGAGATCAACCGCAGGCTTGAAGAAGCCATGCGACACGAGTGGCTTGGCACACAGAAAAAAATGTCGTGATGATCGCCCTCGATACCAATGTCTTGCTTCGCTTCATGCTGCGCGATGATCTCGAGCAGTGGCAAGCCGCCACGACATTGCTGTCGACGAAACACGTTGTGGTACCTGTTGGCGTTTGGTTGGAACTTGAGTGGGTCTTGCGGACTGCCTACCGCCTTTCGCGCGCTGTCATCAACGCATCGCTCCGCGACATGATCAGCATCGACAACCTCTCGACTGAGTGCGCGCCGCAACTTGCACGCGCTCTCGACTGGCACGAGGCCGGTCTTGATTTTGCCGATGCTTTCCACCTCGCGAGCGCAGGTTCAGCCCGTCGCCTTGCCACGTTTGACCGAAACTTTCGGACCCGCGCCAACGCCCTGCAAAGCCAGATTGAAATGATCACCCCATGAAACTCATCATTGCCAACAAGGTCCACTCGTCCTGGTCGATGCGGCCATGGCTGCTGCTCAGCGCGTTCAACATCCCGTTCGAAGAGGTGCTGATCCCGTTCGGGCCGACCTTCAGCGACCCTGACTGGAAGGCCAAGGTCAAGGCGCACAACCCGGCTGGAAAGGTGCCGGCGATTGTTGATGACGAGACCCAAGTCTGGGAATCTCTCTCGATCATGGAATATATCGCCGATAGGCATCCCGAGTTGGCCATCTGGCCGCGTGACCGGGCAGCGCGGGCCTTTGCGCGCAACATTTCCAGCGAGATGCATGCGGGCTTCACAGCTTTGCGCAATGCCTGCCCGATGAATCTGGGCAAACGGCATCCACCGAAGGATCGCGGGCCTGGCGTCGCGGCGGACGTGGCGCGCATCACCGCGATCTGGAACGAGGCGCGGGCGCGCTGGGGTTCAGGCGGGCCATTCCTGTTCGGCCAGTTCACGGCGGCTGACGCAATGTATGCGCCGGTTACCTCGCGCCTGCGCAGCTATTCAATCAGCACTGATCCTGTTTCGGACGCATATTGCGACGCGATCTATGCGCACCCCGCTTTCGTCAACTGGCGCACCGCGGCGTTGGCTGAACCCTGGATCGTGCCGGAAGACGAGGCCGACGAGCCTGTGCTTGAAAACTACCGACCAAACCTGACCTGACCTTTTGCCCATCGAACGGACCATGCCATGAGCGTCTCTCATTATCCCGCCGTCAGCTTTGACCAGACCGTGCGCCGCCACACCTTATCGGTGATCGTTGACAACGAGCCCGGTGTCCTCAGCCGCATCGCCGGACTGTTCTCGGGGCGGGGCTACAATATCGAGAGCCTGACGGTCTCCGAGACCGAGCATGAATCGCATCTGTCGCGCATCACCATCGTTACGTCAGGATCTGAGAAGATCATCGACCAGATCAAGAACCATCTGGACCGGCTGGTGCCGGTGCACAGGGTGGTCGATCTTACCTTGCAGGGCGAATCCATCGAGCGTGAACTGGCGCTGCTCAAGGTCGTGGGCAAGGGCGATCACCGCATGGAGGCGCTCAGGTTGGCTGCCGCGTTCGGCGCGCGCACCATCGATGCGACCGTGACCTCGTTCGTGTTCGAACTCACCGGCGCATCCGACGAGGTCGAGCGCTTCATCAAGGTGCTTTCGCCCTGTGGCCTTGCGGAAGTCTCGCGCACCGGCATCGCCGCCATGGGCCGCGGCGCGGATGTGATGTGAACTTGGCGATGTGACATCATGAATTTTGATCTCGACCTTCTGGCCAAGGTCAGTGCCACGCTCGGGTTCGGCTTTTTCCTGTGGCCGTTGATCCAGCGCATCCGCGGGCTTGATACGCCCGAAAAGGAGAAGGAACGCGCGCAGCTCAAGTCACGCGAGTGGTGGCTCGGGTTTGTGCTGATCTGCCTGGCGCTGCTGTTTCAGCGGCTGGCGGCGCAGCAGGCAGGCGGTTGAGGCAATGTCACTTGAGATGTTTGGTGCATTGGTGGTTTTTGCAGCTGTCATGTCTGGCACGCCCGGACCGAACAACATGATGCTCCTGGCATCGGGTGTGAACTTCGGATTTCGCCGCACGGTTCCGCATATGCTCGGCATCAGCCTTGGTGTGATGTTGCTTCTGCTGGCGGTCGGCTTTGGCCTGCACGAGGTGCTGAAGCGCTGGCCCGTGATTTTCACAGTCATCAAGTATGTTGGCGGTGCCTATCTGCTCTGGCTTGCCTGGATGATTGCGAATTCTGCCCCGATCAAGGATCGTTCCGGCGAGGCCAAGGGCAGGCCCATGAGCTTCATCGAAGCTGCGGCTTTCCAGTGGATCAACCCAAAGGCCTGGGTCATGGCAGTGGGCGCGATGGCGACCTATACGACCGAAAGCGCCTATGCACTGACCGTGATCATTGTTGCGCTGGTGTTTGGCTTGGTCTCTGGCCCGTCGACCGGGACATGGACCGTGTTCGGAGTTGCTCTCAAGCGTTTCCTGGCTGACCCGAAGGCCAACCGCATCTTCAACATCACCATGTCGCTGGCGCTTGTCGCCTCGCTCTGGCCGCTGGTGCGGGAGTGGCTGTGATGAACACATGGCCTGCCCGCAACGATCCGCGCTTTACGGGGCGGATGCGCTCCACTAAAGCACCCCCCAAGCCTAAATTTATCAGTACCAGATGTATCATCCAAGTGCAGCCCTGAAGCTGCCGAACCACCAACGAGGAAATACCCATGCGCGTTTATTATGATCGTGATGCCGACCTGAACCTGATCAAGGGCAAGAAGGTCTGCATCGTTGGCTACGGCTCACAGGGCCACGCCCATGCGCTCAATCTGCGCGATTCCGGCGTCAAGGATGTGCGCATCGCGCTGAAGGCTGGCTCGGCCACGCGTGCCAAGGCCGAAGCTGCGGGCTTCACCTGCATGACGCCGACCGAGGCCGCCAAGTGGGCCGACCTGATGATGATGCTGACGCCTGACGAATTGCAGGGCGACATCTACCGCGATGAACTCCACGCCAACATGAAGCCCGGTAGCGCGCTCTGCTTTGCCCACGGCCTCAACATCCATTTCAACCTGATCGAGGCCCGCAAGGACATCGACGTGTTCATGATCGCGCCGAAGGGCCCCGGCCACACGGTGCGCTCCGAATACCAGCGCGGGGGCGGCGTGCCGACGCTGATCGCCATCCACCAGGATGCTTCGGGCAATGCCCATGATCTTGGCCTGTCCTATGCCTCTGCCAATGGCGGCGGCCGCGCCGGCATCATCGAAACCACCTTCAAGGAAGAGTGCGAAACCGATCTGTTCGGTGAACAGGTCGTGCTCTGCGGCGGCCTCGTCGAACTCATCAAGGCTGGCTACGAGACGCTGACCGAAGCTGGCTATGCGCCCGAAATGGCCTATTTCGAGTGCCTGCACGAGGTGAAGCTCATCGTCGACCTGATCTATGAAGGCGGCATCGCCAACATGAACTATTCGATCTCGAACACTGCCGAATATGGCGAGTATGTTACCGGGCCCCGCATCATCACTGCCGAGACCAAGGCCGAGATGAAGCGCGTGCTCACCGACATCCAGTCCGGCAAGTTCACGCGTGACTGGATGCTGGAGAACAAGGTCAACCAGACCTCGTTCAAGGCCACCCGCGCCCGCATGGCTGCCCATCCGATCGAGGAAGTCGGCGCCAAGCTGCGCGATATGATGCCCTGGATCAAGGCCAAGGCACTGGTCGACAAGAGCAAGAACTGAGAAGTTCCGCTCTTCCGAAGATGCGCGTATCCCATCTTTCAAGGCCCCGCAGTGTTGCGGGGCCTTTTTCGTGACCGTCAATTCCACGTCCGTAAAGGCTGAAAACCACATTGACGCTGACTTGACGCGCTGCAGGCATTCACTTTCACATGTTCTGTGATTGATTTATTTCTGCAAAGGCGCGACATCATGTCCATGGGCCAACCCTTCATCGAGATTGTCGACCGACTTGATGCCGCCTATGAGGCGCTGTCATTGAATGAGCTCGACCTTTTTCTGTCCGCTTTCACGCCGGATGCGCGCTGGATGCTGCATGGCAAGGGAGCGGGGCTGCCATTTGCGGGCCTGCGCACGGGGCATGCGGAAATCCGCAGAATGATCGAACTGATCTATGTTGACTTCAAGATGCGGGATTTCTTCGTCGAGGACATCGTGGCCAACGAGACATCGGCTGCGGTGCGCTGGTCTGCGATGTCGACCTCGCTGGCCACAGGGCAACAGTTCCAGATCGAGGTCTTCGATCACATCATCCTCGACGGCAGGAAGATCAAGTCACTGACCCAGTTTTTTGACACGGCTGCAGTTGCTGCCAGCGCCGGGATCATGCGGTCCATGAAAGTCGGTGCGGAAGGCTCGATCATCCCGCACCGAGACGGAATCCATCTCGATGCGGAAAGATGACCGATCATCATGAGATAGAGCATTGCGTGCTCCCAAAATCGGCACCCACCTTCGCCTTCGCAAGGGCATGCTTTTGTGCGCGATGCTCTGGGAGCATCAATCTTCCTGAGCGCTTCCCTTAACGTTTCCCTCAACGTTTCTTGCGCCAGACGATCAGATCGCTGAACACATAGTTCCAGACGGCGCCCATGGCGGCGCCAGCAAGACCTGCAACCCACCAAAGCTGCTGGCCTTCGAACATCCAGGTGGCGACGCCGACATTGGCGATAGCCCCCACGCTGCAGACCAGATAAAAGCCAATCAGTCCGGTGATGAAGTTCATGCCTTTCAGCGCCCGGTCGCGGTAGGTGAGGCCGTTGTTGAGCGTGAAATTGGTGGTCATGGCCACCAGTGTCGCTCCTGCCTGGGCTGCGGCAAAGGGCAGCCAGCCGATGGCGAGAAGGCCGCGCAAGGCCAGAAGATGCACGATGACGCCTGACAAGCCCACTGCGGCAAAGGTCAGGAAGCGGATCGACACCAGACCGCCAGTTGCCTTCGAGACAAGCAGCCCGAGAAAATCGGCCACCACACGGTTGTCCATCTTGGATTCGCCATGCAAGCGGGTGCCAAACACGAAGGGCACCTCCGCCACGCGCAGCGGTGTGGGATGACTGGCGGCGATGTCGAGCAGGATCTTGAAACCCTCTCCTGACAGTTTCGGGGCGGCGGCTTCCACCACATCGCGGCGTGTCGCGAAAAAACCGCTCATCGGATCGTTGAAATCGATCTTGAGAATCTTCCTGGCAAGGTCGGTGGCAAGGCGGCTGCCCTTGCCGCGCGCATCGCTGAACGAGGCGGCGCTTCCGCCATCGACATATCGGCTGGCCACGGCAAGATCGGCCTGCCCGGAACGGACCAGCTCGAAGAGCCGTGGCAGCACCGTTTCGTCATGCTGCAGGTCACCATCGATCAGGGCCACGATCTTGCCTTGACCGGCCAGCATGCCTTCGGTGCAGGCGCTGGACAGGCCGCGCCGTCCGATGCGCCGGATGCAGCGAATGCGCGGATTGCGCTCGCTTTCCATGCGCACACGCTCAGCCGTGCCATCGGGCGAGTCATCATCGACAAAAATGACCTCGTAGCTGATGCCAGCCAGCGCTGCTTCTAGCTTGCGCACCAGAGGACTGACATTGTCGGCCTCGTTGAAGGTCGGGACCACCACTGTCAATTCGGCAATGCCTGGCAGGGCAGGGACATTGCTCACAGGCGTACCCCGTAAGCCCATGGCAGTGCCTGCACAAACCCGCTCGCCGGAATGGCCACGAGTTCGATTTCAGCCAATCCATGACGGCCCAACGAGATGGGCACACCGGCACCAAGGCTGGCAAAATGGTCTTTCAGGCTGGTGCGCATCTGCTGCTCGCGTCGCGCCCTGACGATGATGAGGGCATTGCGGCCCATCAAGGTGCGCTGGTTGATGATGAACGCATAGTGGCGCGGATCCAGCGTGCCGGGCATGACGGAAACGGCCCCTGCAAGCGCCACGTCGATCCGTCCGGCATTCTGCCAGCTGTCCGCGATGATGACGTCGCCCGGTGACAGGAGCTGGCGTGCGGCGAGCTGGCCGCGCAACTGGTCCCAGCCGAAGGTTTCAAGGGTCGGGTCATTGCGGGAGAGCGCGGGAACGATGCGGGCCAGCCAGCCGGTTGCCGCATGGCTCCCGATCAGTGCCAGCACGGCAACAGAGCCGATGGCTGCTCGGCGGCTCCAGATGGCGGGCTTTGGGCCAAGTTCGGCCAGCTTCGCGAGGTGAAGCCCCGCCAATGGCATTATGAAGAACCAGCCGGGCATGGCCCAATGCGGCAGGCCCAGATTGCCGAATGCAGGCAGGAGCGTGAACACCACGATGCTGGGCAGGGCCAGCGCCATGACGAACCAGAAGCGCTCGTCACGCAGCGTGCGCCATGCCAGCAGCGCGCCGGCCAGCAGCGGCGCGAACACCCAGGGCAGGAGCCAGCCCGCCTGTGCCAGCAAGGAGACTGGCACAAGCCAGGGGGCAAAGCCCGAACCTTGCGTGCGGCCAGCCTGAAACAGAAACGACGCCCAGCCGTTCTGGACATTCCAGACCAGCACGGGCGACACCATCACCAGCGCCAGTGCGGCGGCAACCCACGGGGCAGGATGGCGAAGCCCGGCCCGTCCGCGCGGCGTGAGCAGGACAAACAGCACGATGCCAAACGCGGCCAGCGCGGCATGGTATTTGGCCAGCCCTGCCAGCCCCAGCCCCAATCCAGCCAGCAACCAGTCAGTCCACGGATATGACGGCTCGCCGTCGCGTGCGAAAAACCTGCGTGACAGGGCATGCCCCGCCAGCGCCAGCGCGAACAGCAGGACGCCGTCGGGCACCACCCAGCTGCCGGCGGACAGCGTGAAAAATCCTGAAAGGTTGAGCGTGACCACAGCCCAGAACCCGGCATCGGGGCCATAAAGCCTTGATGAGATCAGGAAGAGCAGCCACGAGGTTGCCGCGAACAGGATGATGAATGGCAGGCGAACCTGCCGACCCTCACCCAGAAGGCGCGCAGAGGCATGTGCAAGCCACTGATGAAGCGGCGGATGATCGAAATACGACCATGACAGCTGCCGCGAGACGGCCAGCGTGTAGATCTCGTCCGTGCCGAGACCGATGGCGGCTGCAAGGGCCAATCGAACCAGGAGGGCACCAGCAATGACAGCAAGTGCCAGACGCGCAGGTGTGGTGGTGCTCGGGAGGCCGTGGCTCGTCATTGCGGCGCTGTGACGGCTTGGCCGCGCGAAGTCAACAAAAAACCCCGGCAGGACGGGCCCGCCGGGGTCTCATGTCTTGGAGGATCAGAACGAGATCTTGCCGCGAAGCTCTGCTTCGACGTTCGATGGCAACACGTTGCGCTGGACCAGATCGTCGAAATTGCGGAACCGGGTCTTGGCGCGCTCCTCGATGATCTTCTTTGCGCGCGCAGGCCCGATGCCCTTGAGGGTGTCGAGTTCTGCAACGGTGGCTGTGTTGATGTTGACGATCTTCGCAGCAGGTGTGGCGGCTGCGGGCTGTGCAGCGACAGGACGTGCCGGCACGACGGGCTGCGCAACTGCAGGTACGGCGGGTGCAGGAACGGCGGGACGAGCGGGAAGGGTTGGTGTGACAGGCTGTGCGGTCTGGGCAAGCACGGGGCTGGCAACCATCATCACGGCAGCGACAGTGGCAAGAAAGCGGGTCTTCGTCATGTCCATATCCCCCAAGGGATGCGACCGGTTGTGAAAAAGCATGTCAGGGTCCGCCGGGCCGAACCACACATGTTCACGGGGAATCGCCAGATGGCCAAGCCCGCATTAAGCCAGATTGGAGCGCAAAGATGGATGCGCTTCAAGACCGGTTGATATTAATGTTATGATTTTCTCAGTGAAGCGGGCCTGAATGGGGCTGGCAGCTTTCGTTCATCTTCATGCAGGACTGCCAGATGCGGCGCTTCAACGGTTCAATTGTTGTCCGAACAGGCCAAAGCCGTAAAAGAACATGAAACCCCACACCAGCGAAGCGCTCCAGTTGGCCAGGTGAAAATGCAGTGGCGGCATCTTGACGATGCCCGCCGTGATGGCGATGACGGCGCGCACGGGGCCGATGAAATGGCCGAAGAACACGCCGGGCGCGCCCCATTTCTCGAAGAAGTCGTGGCCTTTTTTCAGCAGTTCGGGATTCTTGTTAAAGGGCCAATAGCTTTCGGCTTTCGGCCCGACGGCAAGCCCGATCCAGTAGGACACCCAGAAGCCCAGACCAGCCCCTGCCGTGGCTGCCAGCGCAAGGGGGAGCGGCGACAGCCCGCTTGCTCCGGCCGCCGTGGCAAAGACCGTGAAGAAGGCAGTGGCGGGCACGAGGAAAGACAGGAAAGCCACGCATTCACCAAAGGCGATGGCAAAGACGATGATGGGCGCCCAGGCAGCATTGGCCTGTGCAAAGGCAGCGATTGAACGCATCCAGCCTTCAAAATCCATCAAACACCTGTCAGCGCTGTTGCGTGAGGCCAAAAC
>JANMIB010000202.1:0-1827 GCA_031375605.1 Allobosea sp.
TGCAATTGTCCCTGCCAAGGCGGCTGGACCGCATGCACGATCAAACCATCCAACTTGAAAGGCTGGACGCCGAAGTCATGCGGCGAGGCATTGGGGTTTCGCAGCGCTGAAACTTGACAAAGCGGTCGACAATCCGTCCGCTATGATATGTCCGGTGCCAATCTTCCAGATGCGGTGTGGTCTGCGTTGACCGGTATTGATGTGTTCATTCCGCATGGACCATCAAGGCTGCAGATTGGCGCCGCCCTTGAGGTGGCCTTCGGTCTTGCACCAGGCGCAGTCGTGGATGCCGATGAGTTCGAGAGCTACCTCCTCGCCCTTTCCAGTCACCCGGTGACTGTCAGCGTTCATCGGCTTTCGGGGCCGCGTTTTGGCTGGAAATGCGACGCTCATGGTGTATTCAACGGCGATGTAAGGCAGCATCTGAAGGCATTGGCAGCGTATCTGGACTTGACCATTTTCGCACTCGACGAGGCTGAGGCGGATCCAGATGCCCTCTTGGCTGTCCAGCCGGATGGTATGTGCTCAGCGGACTGCCTGCGTCCCGGCGATAGCGCCCCTGGCGACCCACCTCATATGAAAGACCCGTCATGACACCCATCTTCAGACCATGCGTTGCAGCGTTCATCGGGCTTGTGGCCGGATCATTGCTCAAGCCCGTCCCGGCGCTGGCCGAGTTCTCCGACCCCTCGACCGGCTTCGCCATCAGGCCGCCGGCGGGGTTCACCACCCAGCAAACCACCCGGCGGCAGTTTGATGTCGGGGTCGGCATCACGTCGACGACGGGCGTGCCCGCCGCAGCTGGCACAAGCGCCTTCGTCTGTGAAGGCGGCTTCAAGGCTGCGGCCACCAACAACGACTTGACCCAAGCCGAGATCAACGCCCTCGTGGACAAGCCCGAATGGCGCAAGCTGATCCGCAGCACCTTTGAGCTGATCGGCACTGTGAAAGCAGAACGCCGCTTCACCCAGGAAGGCTATCGCGGCGTCGAATTGCAGGTCACGCCCAAGGCAGGCCCGGACGCAGCGAATGTCCGGATGGTCGTCGCGATGGTGGAAACGGCGAAGGGCCGCACGACGGTGCTTTGCGTCACGACGCTGAAGGACCTCGCCAAAGGCCTGCCCCAATTCCGGGCCATCCGCGCCTCGATCACGTTGCCGAAATAGACTGCAAGCCGCTTGAGACTGTGAATATGCCGCGATGGGTTGGCGCTGTGCGATGTCATCATCGGCAGCTGCCTGCCTCACGCCAGGAACAGCGCGTCTGACAGCAACTGCTGCGCTGCCGGGTCGGTCGTCAGGAAAAAGGCTTTCTCGATCCGGCTTGTTGCAATGGTGCTGGTCACAAAGGCACCAACAGCCAGTGCTTCAGCGACATGATCCCTTTCGAGATGCGGATTGGCCATCCTTGCTCCATCACCATGGTTGATGAGGTCAAAACGAAGATGGGCCATGTGCAGGGCAGCTGCGGGGTCGGGCACCATGTCCCATGTTCTCAATAACCGCATGATGTCTGCCCCGGCACAGATCAGCATGGCAATGACGTCGTCTATTCTCAACGCGCAACGATATACAGACCCGCTGGTCCCCTTCCAGCCGCCATCGACCGCCTGATTGGCGAGGCAGGCGATCAACAGCGCATCAAAATAGTGATCGATAGCCACAACTTCGGATGCCGGCCAGACCGAGCGGTAAGGCGTGCGGCCTAGCTGCATCAGGTTACACTCGGGCGCGTCGTGCAGTTTCGGGTCGTTCAGCGCGAACAGCTCGAAGTAGCGTGGCAGCAGATAGCGCAAATCGTCGCTGTGCGGACCATCATCATCATGGC
>JANMIB010000212.1:0-9864 GCA_031375605.1 Allobosea sp.
GGAGCGGCGGCTCGATCTGGTGCGCGCCAAGGCCGCGCAGCATGCGTTGCGCCCGCGTGTCTATTTCGAGGAATGGGACGAGCCGATGATCTCCTCGATTGGCTGGGTGTCAGAGATCATCGACGTGGCAGGTGGTGACGAGGTGTTCAAGGACAAGAGCGGTGAACAGGCTGCAAAGGACCGGATCGTCAGCTTGCAGGAGGTGATTGCAGCCGATCCCGACATCGTCATGGCCTCTTGGTGCGGCAAGAAATTCGCGCGGGAGCGTTTCGTCACGCGGCCAGGCTTCGGGTCGATCAAGGCCGTGCGCGAAAACCAGCTTTTCGAGATCAAGGCGCCGCTGATCCTGCAGCCTGGCCCTGCCGTGCTCACCGATGGGCTTGATGCGGTGTGCAACATCATCGCCACATGGCAAGGCACGCGCTGACCCTCAGGTGTCATACAGACCGGCATCAGCTTGACAGTCATGCTTTCTTGTCGGTAAACTATTGAAAGCATGTAGCTTTTAGTCATTCTAAACTGGAGCGGTCCTCAACATGACGTCTCTGACTGTTGCGCCAGATGCCGATCTCGGCACCATCGCACGTGATCTTCGGCTTGATCACGTCGAACGGCCCGGCTGCCCGATCAGCGCCGTGAAAAGCCGCTTGCGGGAGACGGGCCTAAGACCGACACGCCAGCGCGTCATGCTGGCCTGGATGCTGTTCGGCAAGGGAGACCGCCACGTATCGGCGGAGGAGCTTTTCGAGCAGGCAACGCGCGCCCGCGCGCATCTTTCGCTCGCGACCGTCTACAACACGCTGCGGCAGTTCACTGATGTCGGCCTTCTCAGGCTGGTCCAGAGTGGGCCAGGCAAGGCCTATTTCGACACCAACGTGCATGACCATCATCATTTCGTTGTCGATGGCGAGGACACCGTCATGGATGTCCCTGCCGATACCATCGCTGTGAGCGGCATTCCCACAGCGCCAGACGGATTCGCGATCGCCGGCATCGATGTCATCGTCCGCCTCAAGCGGCTGGATGGCACCTGATGATCGTCTGCCAGCGTATCCACTGTGCGCCGGACAATTTCTCTCAGCGCAGACATCCCATGGCCCTGTGCACCGCTCACGAGGGTGATTGACATTTGAGCCGCATTGGATGAACTTGTTCCCACTATCCGAGGGGCGTCGCGTCGGCGGCTGAGATTGGGGGAATGAACCCAAGCACCCTTTGAACCTGATCCGGATCATGCCGGCGAAGGGACGGAAAAAGGGTTGCACGACCGGGTTTTACCCGTTCACTCCCATAACCTGACCTTTCCGGCTTTCTGTTCGTCACAAGAGCGAAAGGTTGCCGCCATGAACAAGCCAGTGAACGCGAAAGATCTGCAGTCCGCGCCCCGGACCGTTTCGACAGGTCCGGTGACCGGGTCACACAAAGTCTATGCCGCGCCCGCTTCGCACCCAGACATCCGGGTCCCGTTTCGTGAGATCACGCTGTCTGATCCGCTGGAACCGCCCGTCAGGGTCTATGATCCCTCGGGGCCTTATACCGAGACCGATGCCAGCATCGATCTGTCCGCCGGGTTGCCAATGGTGCGCGACACATGGATTGCACGACGCGGCATCGAAGCCATCGTGCCGCGCACTGTCAAGCCGGAAGATAACGGCAATGTCTCCACTGAGAAGCTCGTTCCCGCCTGCCCTGCCAGCCGCGTCATTCGCGCTGCAAGGCCCGGCCAGATGGTCACGCAGTACGAATTTGCCCGTGCCGGCATCATCACAGAGGAAATGATCTATGTCGCGCACCGGGAGAACCTGGCGCGCGACGCCGCGCTTCCCGGTGCGAGGGAGCGGATGGCTGATGGCGACAGCTTTGGAGCTGCAGTGCCCGACTTCGTCACGCCGGAATTCGTGCGTTCCGAAATCGCCCGTGGCCGCGCCATCATCCCGGCCAACATCAACCATCCGGAAGTGGAGCCCATGATCATTGGCCGCAACTTCCTCGTGAAGATCAACGCGAATATCGGCAATTCTGCCGTGACATCCGGCGTGGCGGAAGAGGTCGAAAAACTTGTCTGGGCGACACGCTGGGGCGCGGACACTGTCATGGACCTGTCCACAGGCCGCAACATCCACAACATCCGCTCATGGATCATGCGCAATTCGCCTGTGCCAATCGGCACCGTTCCGATCTATCAGGCCCTGGAAAAAGTCGATGGCGATCCGGTGAAACTCGACTGGGAGGTCTTCAAGGACACACTGGTCGAACAGGCCGAGCAAGGTGTCGACTACTTCACGATCCACGCCGGTGTGCGGCTGGCGTATGTTCCCCTCACTGCAGACAGGGTGACAGGCATCGTTTCGCGCGGCGGTTCGATCATGGCGCGCTGGTGCCTGGCGCATCACAAGGAAAGTTTTCTTTATGAGCGCTTTGGCGACATCTGCGACATCATGCGCAAGTACGATGTCTCGTTTTCGCTCGGCGACGGCTTGAGGCCTGGCTCGATTGCCGATGCCAATGACCGGGCGCAGTTCGCCGAGCTGGAGACCTTGGGCGAATTGACACAGATTGCGTGGGCCAAGGGCTGCCAGGTGATGATCGAAGGCCCCGGCCATGTGCCAATGCACAAGATCAAGGAGAACATGGACAAGCAGCTCAGGGAGTGCGGCGAAGCCCCGTTCTACACGCTCGGGCCGCTGACCACTGACATCGCACCGGGCTATGACCACATCACATCCGGCATCGGAGCCGCCATGATCGGCTGGTTTGGCTGCGCCATGCTGTGCTATGTGACGCCGAAGGAACATCTTGGGCTGCCCAACCGCGAGGACGTCAAGACCGGTGTGATCACCTACAAGATCGCGGCGCATGCCGCCGATCTGGCCAAGGGCCACCCGGCAGCGAAATTGCGCGATGATGCCCTGTCACGCGCGCGGTTCTCGTTTCGCTGGGAGGATCAGTTCAACCTGAGCCTCGATCCGGACACCGCACGCAGCTATCACGACGAGACGTTGCCGAAAGACGCGCACAAGGTCGCGCATTTCTGCTCGATGTGCGGGCCGAAATTCTGCTCCATGAAGATCACGCAGGATATTCGTGCCGAAGTCAGGCTGCTCAATGCCGGCGTGGAGGAGATGCAGGCCATCGAGGCTGGCATGGCAGAAAAATCGAAGCAGTTCCAGGCTTCCGGCAGCAAGCTCTATGTGCCGCCCGGCGCGTGATGGCGAACAGCTCCCCTTTCAGCTTTTCTGAGTTGCCGGACGATGTGATGACAATGCTCGAACGGATCGCTGCGAGGCGGCCACGTGTGCATTGCATCACCAACACGGTGGCGCAGAACCTGACGGCGAACGTGCTTCTCGCCATCGGTGCGGAACCATCGATGGCCATGCACCCGGATGAGGTCATGGCGATCGCCGCACAGGCAGATGCGCTGCTGATCAACCTGGGAACCTTCGATGAGCAGCGCAACGTGGCCATCACAAGATTGATGCAGGCCCAGGACGAGCTTTGCATGCCGATCATCATTGACCCGGTCATGGCGGACCGATCACCGCTTCGCCTGAAGCTGGCAATCGGGCTTTCGGCATGGCCACGCGCCATCATCAAGGCAAACCGGGCCGAAATGGCTGCGCTTGCTCCGTTGCTGCCCAATGGCCTGACACGGGTGACGACAGGCCCTGTCGATGAGATCATCGGCCAGTCAGGCACGAGGACCGTCAGCGCAGGCCATGCCTTGCTGGCCCGTGTCACCGGCACGGGATGCGCGGCTGGTGCCATGATTGCGGCATTTGCAGCCGTCGAGGACGACCCTGTCGCGGCGGCCACCGCAGCCCTGACATGCTTTGGCATGGCCGCGCAGCAGGCAGGGCCGCTGTCTGCCGGAACAGGTAGCTTTGCCATGCACCTTCTCGACAGGTTGACCTGTCTTGCCGACCTTGCCGCCGGAGGTAGCCTTTGAAACCCGACATCACACTTTACGGCATTCTCGACCCGCAGATTGCCAGCGGGCGACCACTTGCCGATCTTGCGGTTGCTGCGGTCAGGGGCGGGGTAACCCTGTTGCAGTACCGCGCCAAGACCGCCGACACCCGCACCATGGTCAACGAGGTCCGCGCGATCTTGTCTGCGTTGCTAGGAAGCAATGTCCCGCTGCTGGTCAATGACAGGGTCGATGTTGCACTCAGTGCAGGAGCGCATGGGGTGCATCTTGGCCGTGACGACATGCGGCCCGCAGATGCACGCCGCTTGCTCGGTCCGGAAGCCATCATTGGCGCAACAGCCAAGTCTGGCGATGACCTTGCCGCACTTGGCGCAGAGCCTGTCGACTACATCTGCATCGGAGGCGTGTTCGCGACGCAGCACAAGGACAATCCCGACGCGCCCCTTGGCCTTGACGGCTACCGGATCTTGCGTGCGGAAGCTCGAAGAGCCTTCGGTAACCTGGCCGTCGGGGCCATCGCCGGCATCGACGCCACGAATGCGGCTGCGCTTATCGAAGCCGGGGCGGATGGTGTGGCGGTCATTGGTGCGCTGTTCGCAAACGGCGATGTCGAAGCATCCGCACGCATACTTTCCCAAGTGATTGCCGATGCCCGCCGGTCGCCGCAATGACACGGATATCACAGCATGGGATGTCTCAGGCATGAACGTTTCGCGCCGACACGTGCTTGCAGCAGGGACAGCGCTTCTGGCTGCACCCAATGGTGTTCGCGCCCAACCCTTACGGCGCTGGCGCTGTGTCACATCATGGCCGAAAAACTTGATCGGCCCTGGCGTGTCAATCCGGCGGCTTGCCCGGCGCATCGAAGAGATGAGCAAGGGTGAGCTTGTCATCGATGTGTTCGCAGCCGGTGACATCGTACCGGCATTCGGTGTCTTCGATGCCGTTTCGACCGAAACCGTGGAAGCCGGGCATACCGCAGCCTTGTTCTGGCAAGGCAAGATGCCGGCAGCGCCCATTTTCACCACGGTCCCTTTTGGCCTTTCGCCCTCAGCCCATGCCGGGTGGCTGGAAAGTGAAGGCCAGATGCTGTGGGACGCGCTCTATGCACCCCATGGTGTCAAGCCGTTCCTTGCCGGCAATACCGGTCCATCGACAGCTGGCTGGTTTCGCAAACCGATTGAAACGATCAATGATCTGGCAGGGCTGCGCATCCGCGTGACGGGGCTGGGTGGCGAGGTCTATCGCCATGCCGGCGCCACGCCGATGGTCATCCCTCCGGGTGAAACCTATCAGTCCCTTGAGCGCGGCCTGATCGATGCCGCCGAGTTGCTGGCACCGGCGAACGATCTTCAACTTGGGTTGCACCGGGTTGCACCACATCTTGCCTATCCAGGCTTCAACAAGCCAAACGGTGCAGCGGAGTTCCTCGTTTCAGCCAGAATCTGGCAGGATCTGCCTGTGCATCTTCAGGCGCTTGTGAAGGCAGCCTGCCAGGCAGAGCATGATCATGGCCTTGCAGACGCGGCATCCGCAAATGCCCTTGCCCTGCGGCAGGTCGTGGCTGCGGGTGCGATGCCGTTCCGCATTCCATACCCTGTGCTGCAGCATCTGCAGAAGATCGCGGCTGCGGTTCTCGTCAATGTGGGCACGCAAGACGACATCTCCTCCAAGATTCATGCCTCCTACGCAAGGGCGCTGGAGGCGGGGCGTCCATGGGATGCCATGACAAGGTGATGCCTTCTGGAGCCCTTCTGGAGGCCTTGTTCCCTGAAAGATGCCGCCACCGAGCCAGCCGCATGCTTGACCTTACGATCTGGGCCTTGAACGCCAGGTTTAGGTGGCCGCCGTCACATTTTCTTAAGTGGCACAGGGCATCCTGCCGGCAAGCGTATGCGTTCCAAGGCAATATCCCATGTTCCGGTCCCGTTTCCTGACAGTGCCGAAAGCTGTTGCCGTCGTCCTGATCGCAGGGGGGGCGGTTTTCACGGCCTTGTCACGCCCGATGACCGCACCACTTCCAGACACCACCGAGATGGCGGACATGACATGGGTCGAGATCCGCAAGGCCATCGAACAGGGGCATGACACCGTGCTCGTGCCATCGGGCGGCATCGAGCAGAATGGCCCGCACATGGCCACGGGCAAGCATCAGCACATCGTGGCGCTGGCAGCGCGCATGATCGCACAGGAACGTGGGGGCACACTCATCGCCCCCGTGATCGCTTATGTGCCACAAGGCCAATACGAGCCCACAACGGACAACATGCGCTTTCCGGGCACCATCGGTGTACCGGAGGCGGTCTTTGCCGCCACGCTGGAGGGCGTGGCCCGCAGCCTGAAAAGCGCAGGCTTCAAGCGCATCGTCTTCATGGCCGACCATGGCGGCAGCCAGAAGCCACAAGCCGAAACCGCCGCAAGGCTGAGCGCGGAATGGGCGCAGAATGGCACCCGCGTGATCGCGCTCGGCGACTACTACACCAAGGGCGACGAGGCGCAGCGCGCGCTGTTGATCTCGCTGGGCGAAACGGCCTCCAGCATCGGTGACCATGCGGGCCTGCAGGACACCTCCGAACTGATGTTTGCCCATCCAGGCAGCGTGAAGCCGGAGCAAATCAGCAGCGGGTTCGGCCGCCTGATGGCAGATGGATCGAGCGGATCGCCCGAGAAAGCCAGTGCCGAACTCGGCCTGCAACTCATCAAGCTGAAGGTTAAGGCTGCCCTGGCACAGCTGAACAGCCCTGAAACCTGATTGCCCCTCCTCCTGAAACTTGCCCCCAACCTCGGGACCAGACCATGCTGACCTCCGTTTTCGATCTCGCCACCCGCATCGGACAGGGCGTTCTTCACCAGTTGCCGATGTTCCTGGCCGTTGCTGCCGCCTTCACCGTTCTGGGCTTTGTCACCCACAGCAAGGCCTCGAAAGGCCCATGGTGGAAAAAGCCCGACCTGATCACGGATCTGCTCTATGCCTTTGTGCTGCCAGCCTTCACCAACTATGCGCGCATCGCTTTTCTGATCATCGGGGCTGCGGCCATCACCGGCGTTCTCGGAACCGTTTCCATGGAAGCCTGGCTCGGGGGCGGGCACGGGCTGTTTGCGGCATGGCCAATCTGGGCACAGGTGATAGCCTATCTCATCCTCAGCGACATCATGCTGTACTGGACGCACCGGACGTTCCATGACGACAAGCTCTGGCGCTACCATGCCATTCACCACTCATCGGAGCATCTGGACTGGATGTCGGCCTTCCGCTTCCACCCAGTCAACACGATCTTCCACAGCGTGCTGACAGATGCCGTGCTGCTGCTGTGCGGCATCGCGCCGGAGGTGCTGGTCATGCTGGTGCCGCTCCAGATCTTCATGTCAGGCCTTGTCCATGCCGATGTGGACTGGGATTTCGGCCCCTTCCGCGGCGTGCTTGCAAGCCCGGTGTTCCACCGCTGGCACCACACCGATGTCGAGCGCGGCGGCGAGAAGAACTATGCGCCGACCTTCCCGGTCATCGACATGATGTTCGGCACCTATTACATGCCAAAGGGCGTGCTGCCGGACAATTTCGGCGTGGATGACCCGCACTTCCCCAAAGGCTTCGAGCAGCAGATGCTCTACCCGCTGCGCGACGGGGCCAAGGCAGGCTGACGCTGGATCAACCGTGCCCCGGACAAGAAGCCGTTTCCACTTTCCGGCATCGTGATCTAGACAGATGTTGCTGTCTGGCGAAGCGGAGTGCGCATGTTGAGCCCCATGAAAATCGTTGTCGTCGGCGCTGGCGGGCGCATGGGGCGCACGCTTGTGAAAGCGCTGAGCGAGGCGGAAGGCGTCGTGCTGCATGCTGCCATCGAGCGCGCGGGCTCGCCCTTCATCGGGCAGGACAGCGGCATACTGGCCGACATTCGCCCGACCGGCGTGCCGATCACGGATGATCCACTCGCTGCGTTTGTCGATGCGCATGGCGTGCTGGATTTCACCGTGCCGGACGCGACCTGCGAGTTTGCGGCCATCGCGGCGCAGGCCCGGATCGTCCACATCATCGGCACGACGGGGTTCGAGGAACGGCATCTGGCAATGCTGGCAGCGGCTGCGCGCCATGCTACCATCGTCAAGTCCGGCAACATGAGCCTTGGCGTCAACCTGCTCGCCGGCCTCGTGCGCCGCGCTGCAGCCTCTCTCGGCGATGACTGGGACATCGAAATCGTCGAGATGCACCACCGCCTGAAGGTCGACGCGCCATCCGGCACAGCGCTGCTGCTCGGCAACGCTGCAGCCGAGGGCCGCAAGGTCGCGCTGCGGGAGAAAAAGGTCGCCGTACGCGATGGCTTGACCGGTCCACGCCAGCAAGGCACCATCGGATTTGCCACGTTGCGCGGCGGCTCTGTGATCGGCGAGCACAGCGTTATTTTCGCGGGCCAAGGCGAGCGCATTGAGATCGCCCACAAGGCCGAGGACCGAGGTCTGTTCGGGCGCGGCGCGATCAAGGCAGCACTCTGGGCGCGGGGTCAGAAGCCGGGGCTTTACGACATGGATGATGTGCTGGGGTTGCGATGAACAATCAATCGCCAAAAATCAGTGCTGAATGGTGGCAGCAGATCGACAAGATCATGCTGTGCCTGTTTGTGTTTGCGATCCTCATCAGTTTCTTCGTTGGAATGACGAGCCTCTTCGGCATTGTTTACATGGTCGTCGTTTACGGCGGTGCGGTGCTTTATTTCTCATGGCGCAGTTTCGGCGTTGAAGCGTTTGCATCCATGTTTCTCTTCGGCATCGCCTATGCGCTGCTCAATCCCTACATGAGCGGTCTGCTGCTGTGGTTGGTGTGTGTCGTGGCTGCGGTGGCGGCATCCTTGGCGTTCTCCAGACTGGCCAAGTGGCGCACTGCGCGATAGGCGGACTTGCACACCGCGCGATGGGCCGACGTGTTGTCGAGCCACATGGCCATGTGTTACCCCGTTCTCAACTCATGACCTGACTGGAAATCCCGCCATGGACCGACTTCTCGTCCTCTGCCGCCATGGCCAGAGCGAATGGAACCTGAAAAACTTGTTCACCGGCTGGAAAGACCCGGATCTGACGCCGCTTGGAGTGCAGGAAGCGAAGGATGGCGGCAAGCGGCTGAAAGCCAAGGGCCTTGCCTTCGACATCGCCTTCACCTCTGATCTCAGCCGCGCGCAGAAGACCTGCCAGCTCATTCTTGACGAGCTTGGCCAGCCCTCGCTCCAGACCATCCGCAACGTGGCGCTGAACGAGCGCGATTATGGCGATCTGTCCGGTCTCGACAAGGCCGAGACGGCGGCAAAGTATGGCACTGAGCAGGTCCACATCTGGCGCCGCAGCTATGACGTGCCGCCGCCGGGTGGCGAATCGCTCAAGGACACCGTGGCGCGCGCCCTGCCCTATTTCGTCACCGACATCCTGCCGCGCGTGATGGCGGGCGAACGCGTGCTGGTGGCAGCCCATGGCAACAGCCTCCGCGCCCTGATCATGGTACTCGACAGACTGAACCCGGACGGCATCATGAAGGTGGAACTCAACACCGGAGAGCCGATCATCTACCGGCTGAACGCGGACACATCCGTGGCCAGCAAGGAAATCTTGAAGGGTTGAAGGAAACCAGGCCCCACCCGTACCGTCCCCGCATGGCGGGGAGGGAAGCGGAAAGCCTTCGTCCATGGTGCCGATCTGCCTGAATGGCTCAACTGTCGCCGCCTCCCTCCCCATCACATGGGGAGGGTATGGGTGGGGCGAACGGACAACCACCATGACAACCCGCATCGTCATCGTTCCCGGCGTCATCCACTACCCCGGCTGGCTGGACCGCCCGGTACAGGAAGCGCTTGTCGCCAGCCTGCGCGAGGTGGCAAAGGCCGCGCCGTTCTTCACGCCGCGCATGCCGAAGACCGGCAAGCCGTTTTCCGTGAAGATGACCAATTGCG
>JANMIB010000276.1:0-4300 GCA_031375605.1 Allobosea sp.
CGACTTCTACCGCGTTTTCGGGACTGACGAGATGTTCGATGTGTATGCCGAGGCACCGTCGCCCATCGGCATCGGCTCCCTACATGATGATCTTCATGAGCTTGGGAAGTTGCTCGAAAATCCGGATTCCATGCCAACCCCTCTGGACATCGAGCGCCTTGGCAATGTGCTCAGGGCCATCTCGGAGGTCATTTGATGTCACGGCTTGCGCCGGCCATTGTCAACCAACGAGCAATCCCGTCGCCAGCAAAACCGTAGCCGACACCAGATGGGTCCGTGTCGCGAAAATGCCGCGGTGGGACAGCCTGAAGACCCGCGCAGCCATGTAAATGACCAGTTGCATTACCACATAGAACGCCAGGAAGCCGGGGATGAAGCCAAGCATCGTCGACAAGGTGCGGAATTGGGGTGAATATCGCATGACCGAGCTGACTGCACATGCCAAAACCGTGCAAAGCCCGATGGCAGGCATGATGACGGCCCATCTGCTTAGCACCGAACGCGGGAGCGACCGCCGCACATACTGAAGCAGCGTGACGGCATAGAAACTGACGACTAGTGTTGCAGCGGCAAGTGCGATCAGCCCCAGCTTCGAAGGCAAGGATCGCTTCGAACCCCAGACAAGCGGGACCACACCGCGCATCCAGGAGAGGTGAGCGACAACGGCGAGAACAAACAGTGCGGCGTAAAGGACGAGAATAAGTGCCCAATTGCCCTGCAACCCGCCCATCACCTTTTCCTGTCTTGCTTTGCACAGAACGATGACGCGCATGACGTTCCTTGTGCGCTTACAAGGGCGCAGGGAAACGTGAACGCAGTTGCGAACAACAGGTTCATTGCGGCTTGCAGCAACAGCGCGTTGGCTCGCGCACCCGGCGCAAACAGCTCTCGGTTGATGCGTCGTTCATTGGCTCAAACTTGGCCCCACAAAGCACGAATAGACGTCTCTCCTTGTCCGGTATCGGCAGGTTCTGGCACCAGAACCGTTGGTCAGGTCGTCAGAAGCGTCCATGAACCAAGGGGAAGACCAATGCTTGCTGGCTTGCCTTCAAAAAGCACCTTATCTTCCTGCAGTAATTTGGTGCAGATTCCAAATGCCGACGATTTGAAACATCGCATGGTTACAGCATATCGAGATTGTCATGCGCCTTGGATGTGTGTCGTTGAAGATTGCTCTGGCGGCCTGCCTTGTGTTCGCCACGCCGTTGCCTGCGACGTCGCGCGCGCCGCCGCGCTCACCAGAAGAGCATGTGCGTGATGGGGCGTTGTTCGCCCAAGCCTCACTCTCCATCACGCCCAAGGTGATGCGCTGCTTCCGGAGGCCGACGGGCAGCGTGTTCAAACCTTTCAAGGTCAGCTTTTTTATGGTCGGTGCCGACCGGCGCCCAGCGCAATCGAGGATCGTCGAAGAAGGTACAATCGGGCGTGCCGCACGATCCAGAACCGAGCATGCCGCCATTCGCGCCATCATGGAATGCGCGCCTTACAAGATGCCTCGGGAGCTGCGCAACTGGGGGTTTCCGGGTCAGGTCGAGTTCAGATGACTCAACCGCAACACTTTGACCGCAAGGTTTTGCGCTGCCATTCCACATTGACGATGCAAGGCACCCCATCGTCACGGCGTTACATGGAGATTTTCATGCGTCTTTTAGACATGCCGATGATGGCTGTGCTGCTTGCTTGCCTCGCCGCACTCTCCTCATCGCCAGCGATCTCACTGACACCGCTGCGCTCGCCCGAACAGCTCGCAAAGGACGAATTGCTGTTGGCTCAAGCCTCACGCGTCATCACGCCCAAGGTGATGCAATGCTTCCGGATGCCGCCAAGAAGTGTGCTCCGGCCTTTCAAGGTCCGCTTCTTTCTGGCGGCTGTCGGCCAGCGCGCCACACAATTCGAAATACTGAAGGAAGGCGCAAGCCCGCGCACCGCGCGCTCCAGGACCGAGCGCGCCGCCATCCGCGCCATCAGGACGTGTACACCCTATGAGGTGCCGGAGGAGTTGCGCAACTGGGGCGGCTTCTGGGCAACGGTTGAGTTCAGGTGAGGCGGGTCAGCCGCAAGCCCCTCGCGCCGACGTCAGCGCGCTTGGGCCTATTGTTGGCACTCGTCAAAAGACATTGCCATCGTCAGGGCCGACACGGGTCAATTCACTGCCGTTCCTGTAGACCAGCTGCAGTCCATGCTCTTCCTCCCAGTCACAGCCACACAGCATCATGACATAGATTGGTGGATTGCCGTGGCGGGTGTCCTTGCGGATTTCGATGCTCTCGATGTTGGTATGCTTCCAGATCTCGGAGGGATCGGAGATTGCGGCCATGGCGCGTGCTTCAGGCCATACAGCTCCAATTGCTTCGAGCGTATCCTTGGCATAGGCCAGAACAGAGATAGCTGCTTTCGCGCGGTCCGCGGGCCCGAGCGCAAAGAAAGCGTCAAGTGCCTCGTCGATGGCGTCGGCGTCTTCGGGCACAATCGCATGTGGCAAGCCCGGAGCGCTGAGAGACACCGGAAGCAACTTCGCATCGAAAAGCGGAACCGCGATAGGTTGCGCCACCCACACCACATCGAAGTCACCCGGCTCGATCCGCCCTAGCCGCCGGGACTGAAACGACACACGTGGCGGGCGCGGTTTCGGGCGCTCGAAAATTCCGCTCAACGCAGCGAACGCAGCCACCTTGTCCGCCTCGGTCTTGACCGACCACGGTGACAAAAGCCTGCTCAACTCCTGAATGTTTGTCGAAACTGTGCGGCCATCGACATCGATCTCAAGCGTCAGGACTGGAAACAGCGACGTGAAGCGCAAGGCGCTGTAGGTTGCGGCCGGAAAGCAAAACATCGTCTCAGAGAATTGCTGCCCTATCTTCAAGGTGTAAGCGCTGGGTCCACCTAGTTCGGGAGCGGCATTCGGCCAGTTGGGATGTGCCGGGAGGATGACTGCAAGCCTCGTCCCATTCTCGTCGCAGGCAGCCAACGGTGTAAGTGCGGCAAAGGAACAAACCGCGTCCGGTCCTTTGCCCAGCACATCGAGCAGGTTGGTGAGCGATATCATGCAGCGTCTCTCATCATGCCATTCAGCGCCCGCAACCTTTTGCCCGAAGTGTCCGACGCTCCCAGGCTGAGTACTCGGTTTCGGCCAGAAAACGCACCGTGAAGGGTGTACTGCTTGCCTTTGCTGAATCTTCGTTTCGCACGATGAGGCCCTCCACCACCCCTGCTGCCTCACTTCGCAGGGTGGCGGTATTTATCCTCCCCGGGATGGCAGTCGCCTTGATGCCGAGCGAGGGAAGCCTCCATTCATGGATCGTGTCCGTCGAACTGAGGCTGACCTTCACGGCACGCCCGACGGGCAAAACAAGGCCGGATGTCACGACACAGGCAGGCACGTCCTGCAAGGCCCCGTCGAGGTCGTAGCGATATTCCCACGGCCCCGTCTGGGCCGTGATCCACATGGCGGGGCTTTCGACAGTCCGGGAACTGTTCCCCTGCGCTTTCACCAGCGCCGCAACGCAATCGATCTCCCACCGGAGATCTGCCACCGATTTGAACGGGGCTGGTACCGCGCCGCCACACTCCGTGACGAACCGGAGAAGGTCATCGTCGCGGCTGCTCGCTGTTTGTGCGAAAGCCTGTTGCAACGGGAGAAGGAGGACAAGGCTAAAAACCAGAGCCAAAGCCAGGATCTTGCAAAAGCCAGTCGTGCGTCGGTCATGCTGAAGCATGGATGCAGCTTAGATTTAAGGAGGCATGCTGTCGAGCGCTTGCGAATTCAGGATACCTGAAAATATGGACGCTCTGCATGCCTTGCTGGTGGTCTCATTTGAAACCCGAATACACCTGCCTGAACTGGTGATCTGCAGCGATGCCGAAGGGTGTGATCAACCTCTGGCACATTATGACCGGGCGATATTCGCCATATCTCAGACCTGTGCAGCGCGGATGCTTGCACCAGCGCTCTCGGAGCAAGTCCCGCGCCGCGTCATCTCTGAAAGATCAGGTCGCCCTCCATCAGTGTCAGATTCTGAGGGGCGGAGATCGCGGTTCTTGAGATTCTGTTGCATAGTACATAGGCCATGGTCAGTTTCGTGATGCGCGTGCAAGCAAAGGTGTGAGATGGCTGAACAGCAAGTGCTGGCAGATGACACCAAAGCGACCCCGGCAATCAGCCCTGGTGCGATTGCCATGACGGAACAGCTTCAGGCGGCCATCGACCGTGCATATGCCGTTTTTGCGCCTTACGCTTCGCGCTTCTCGGCTCGGGTCTGCATGTGCAATGTGTGCTTCAGCCAGCCTGACAGGAACAGGC
>JANMIB010000283.1:0-2895 GCA_031375605.1 Allobosea sp.
TCTCCTGTGAAGCAATACAAACCCGACGAAAGGAAGGCATCATGCCTTTGAAGATTGGTGACGCGGCCCCCGCATTCTCCTTGCCCACCGATGGTGGTGGCTCCGTGTCGTTGAGCGAGCTGTCCGGCAAGAATGTCTGCCTGTATTTCTACCCCAAGGACGACACAAGTGGATGCACCAAGGAGGCCATTTCTTTCAATGGCATGCGCAGTGCATTTCAAGCTGCCAACACGCAGATCATCGGTGTGTCCGCAGACAGCGTCAGCAGCCACGACAAGTTCAAGAAGAAATACGATCTCGCCTTTGCACTTGCATCGGACGAAGAGAAATCAATGCTGGAAGCCTACGGCGTATGGGTCGAAAAGAGCATGTATGGCAAGACATACATGGGTATCGAACGCACCACCGTCCTGATCGACAAGACAGGAAAAGTTGCCGCGATCTGGAACAAGGTCAAGGTCGACGGACACGCCGAAGACGTCCTGGGCACAGCGCAGAAACTCTGACCCCGCCATTGTCCGGAACTGTCACGAAAACGGTTGGCGTGCGCCTTTTTTCGCGCACGCAGCCGTAAATCTTGCCCGCGTTTGGAGTTGATTAACCCTAATCATGCGTAATCATCATACCCGTAATGGTTGTGGTGACTCGCGTGGCAAAAGTACCGCCTTCTTCAAGATACGACACCGGTTTGGTGACCTTGCGCCGTTCGACAGTTGTCGTCGGCTTGTTTTCAGCAACAATCCTGACCGGCTGGAGCGCCGGGGCAACGTGGATCCTGCTGTCCAAGGACAGCTTTGCCTCCCAGATGGTCAAACGCGAAACGGCCAGACAATATGTCTATGAAGACCGTATCGCGTCCCTGAAAAACGAGATCGACAAGCTCTCGAGCAAGCAGCTTGTGGATCAGGATGGTGTTGAGGCAAAGGTGGCGGAACTGGTGACACGCCAGTCGCAGCTTGAGACACGCCATGCCATCGTGGCCGCACTTGCAGACAGCGTGAACAGCCAGCAGGTTGCAAGCGGCAGGTCGGCCCGCGCGCCAAGGGTTGCCATCACCCCGCAGCTATCGGTGCAGGCTGATACAACCTCCAGCATTTCCAGCTTTGCGCCTTCGTCACGACCTGTCCCGGTGCCGGACATGCCGGGACTGCGACGTGAAGGCGGGCGTGAGGGGGAACGCAAGGGGCATGCCTCTGCAGGATGGGACCAGAGCGCGCTTCCAGCCTCGCCCCAGATTGAGAGCAGGCTCGGCCTCGTGGACAAGCGCCTGTCATCGGTGTCCGTCGCACAGTTGAGGGCTCTCAACACACTCGAAACAACCGTTTCAGGGGCTCATAACGCGCTCCGCAGCGTGGTTGCAGATGTCGGGCTTGATCCGGAAAGGCTCGCCACCGGGTCTGGCGTCTCACATCAGGGTGGACCCTTCATTCCCGTCAGGCTGGACCCGAAGGTCGGTCCGTTCGAGGCCGCCGTGGTGCGCCTGCAGCCACGTATCCAGGCCGTGGAGCGTCTGCGCAGTGTTGTCACTGCCCTGCCATTGCACCGTCCGATGGGACAGGACGCAGAACAGACCAGCGCCTTCGGACATCGGCTTGATCCTTTCACGCGTTCACTGGCCATGCACGCAGGCATTGACTTTCGTGCCGAGCATGGCACACCTGTCAGGGCCAGCGGCGCGGGCCGCGTGGTAACGGCCGAATACAGCGGCGGCTATGGCAACATGGTTGAAATCGACCATGGTCACTCGCTCACGACGCGCTTTGCCCACCTGTCCCACATCAGCGTCTCGGAAGGGCAGCAGGTCGACGCCGGTGCCATCATCGGCAGGGTCGGCTCAACAGGCCGCTCGACCGGACCACACCTTCACTATGAAACCCGCATGGATGGCGATGCCGTCGACCCCCAGCGTTTCCTGCGGGCCGGACAAAAGTTCCTGGCCCAGAACTGAAGATGAAGGATCGACGACAACTCAGTCGACGTCGCTGACATCACCGACTGTGGTGCCATAGACACGCTGCGCCAGTGACGCTTCCATGAACAGATCAAGCCCGCCATCCAGCACGTCGGATGGGCTGGTCGATACTGCTCCTGTCCGCAGATCCTTCACCATCTGGTAAGGCTGCAGCACATAAGAGCGGATCTGGTGGCCCCAGCCGATGTCGGTCTTGGATGCCGCGACAGCATTGGCCTTCTCTTCGCGCCTTTGCAGTTCTGCTTCATAAAGCCGGGCCCGCAGCATGTCCCAGGCTGTTGCACGGTTCTTGTGCTGCGAACGCTCCTGTTGGCAGCCGACCACGATGCCGGTTGGCAGATGTGTGATGCGAACAGCCGAGTCGGTCGTGTTGATGTGCTGTCCACCCGCGCCTTGCGCCCGGAATGTATCGATCCGGCAATCAGATTCCTTGATGTCGATGACAATGCGGTCGTCCACCACCGGGTAGACCCACGCCGAGGCAAAGCTCGTCTGCCGGCGTGCATTGGAATCGAATGGCGAGATTCGCACAAGACGATGGACGCCCGATTCGGTCTTCATCCATCCATAGGCATTGTGGCCCTTGACCAGGAGGGTCGCGGACTTGATGCCGGCCTGCTCGCCAGCCTGGCTTTCCAGCAGCTCGACCTTGAATTTCCGCCGTTCAGCCCAGCGCGTGTACATGCGCACCAGCATTTCAGCCCAGTCCTGGCTTTCGGTTCCGCCTGCACCGGGATGAATTTCGATATAGGTGTCGTTGGCATCAGCCTCGCCGGACAGCAAGGTTTCGACCTGTCGGCGTGCTCCCTCGGCATGAACGGCGCGCACGCCCTCCTCGCCTTCGAGAATGGTCGCCTTGTCGCCTTCCATCTCGCCAAGCTCGATTAGCGTCCTGGCGTCATCCAGATCGCGTTCGAGCTTGC
>JANMIB010000285.1:0-1893 GCA_031375605.1 Allobosea sp.
CGCCGTCCAGCACCTCCATGGCATGCTGCGCGAAGTAACCCATCTTGACCGTGCCGCCCACCGCGACCGTGCCGTCATCGGGCGTGGCCGCGCCCGCGACCAGCTTCAGCAAGGTCGATTTACCGGCTCCGTTGATGCCCATGACGCACCAGCGCTCCTTGCGGCGCACCTGGAAATCCAGCCCGTCATAGATGGTCCTGGAGCCGTAGCGCTTGTGCACGTTCTTCAGGCTGATCACGTCCTCGCCCGAGCGCGGCGCTGGCAGGAATTCGAACAGCACGGTCTGGCGGCGCCGTGGCGGCTCAACGCGGTCGATCTTGTCGAGCTTCTTGACCCGGCTCTGCACCTGCGCGGCATGGCTGGCACGCGCCTTGAAGCGTTCGATGAAATTGATTTCCTTCGCCAGCATGGCTTGCTGGCGCTCGAACTGGGCCTGCTGCTGCTTTTCCCCGACAGCCCGCTGCTGCTCGTAAAAATCGTAATTGCCGGAATATGTCGTGAGCGAACCGGCGTCGATCTCGACAATCTTGGTGACGATGCGGTTCATGAACTCACGGTCATGGCTGGTCATCATCAGCGCACCCTCATAGCCTTTGAGGAACGCTTCGAGCCAGATCAGGCTTTCAAGATCAAGGTGGTTGCTCGGCTCGTCGAGCAGCATCGCATCGGGGCGCATGAGCAGGATGCGGGCCAGCGCCACCCGCATTTTCCAGCCGCCCGAGAGCGCGCCCACATCGCCGTCCATCATCTCGGCGCTGAAACCGAGGCCATTGAGCACCTCGCGGGCACGGCCATCGAGCGCGTAGCCGTCCAGCTCCTCATAGCGGCCCTGCACCTCGCCATAGCGCGTGATGATCGCGTCCATGTCGTCCATCCGGTCAGGATCCCCCATCGCGGCTTCAAGTTCCATGAGTTCGGCAGCGACAACACTCACGGGCCCGGCACCGTCCATGACCTCGGACACGGCGCTGCGGCCTGCCATATCGCCGACATCTTGGCTGAAATAGCCGATGGTGATGCCCCGATCGATGCCGACCTGCCCCTCGTCGGGCTGCTCCTCGCCCGTGATCATCCGGAACAGCGTGGTCTTGCCAGCGCCGTTCGGCCCGACAAGGCCGATCTTCTCGCCCTTCTGAAGCGCCGCAGACGCTTCGATGAAGAGAAGCTGGCTGCTGTTTTGCTTGCTGATGTTTTCAAGGCGAATCATGGGGGCGCGTGACCTTTGTGAGCTGACGTGGACTTATTCGATGCGCCGCCTGCATGAAAGGGTGGGTTGCCGCCAGGCCCGTGTTCAGCTATGTCCCGGTCGTCACGCATGGGGCCTTGGCCCCTGGCGGATACATCTGTTTGCTGACGGTCCTTGCACCGGCGTGCCGCAAAAAGCGGCCCGCATCTAAAAGCGCCCCAAGATCGAGCCTGCCAGGGCTTTTGCGTGGGCCGCCGACAGCATGACGGATGGCCGATCAACACCAACCCCACGGTGCTCCTGGCGTTTTAGGAGAACATATGTCTGGTTTGAACTACTCTCCCTCACGGGAAGACTTTGCAGCCATGCTGCAGGAATCCTTCACCAAGGTCGACATTCAGGAAGGCGCCGTCATCAAGGGCCGCGTCGTCGCGATCGAGAAGGACATGGCCGTCATCGATGTCGGCCTCAAGACAGAGGGCCGCGTCGCTCTCAAGGAATTCATGGGCCATGGCCGCGAAGTGCCATTGGCTGTCGGCGATGAGGTCGAGGTTTATCTTGACCGCGTCGAGAACGCGATGGGCGAAGCGGTCATCAGCCGCGACAAGGCCCGCCGCGAAGAGAGCTGGGTCAAGCTCGAGCGCGCCTTCGAAGCCAACGAGAAGGTCAACGGCACGATCTTCAACGCGGTCAAGGGCGGCTACACG
>JANMIB010000329.1:0-2187 GCA_031375605.1 Allobosea sp.
ATTTCAGATCCGTTCCTGGCGCAGGGCGCACGCTACATCGCGGATGGCTACGACAAGGATTTCATCCGCGACACGATGGAGCGCGACCGCGACAACTTCCTGCAGCGGCTGGACGAAGGCTCGAAGGTCTATCGCGCCATCGGTGATTGCGCACCGGCCTGGGGCATGATCGGCACGATTCTGGGCATGGTCACGATGTTCGCCAACATGTCGGACCCCTCCAAGCTCGGCCCTGCCATGGCCACCGCGCTGCTGGCCACGCTCTATGGCGCGGTCATCGCCAACGCTATCGCAACCCCGATTGCCGACAAGCTGCATGTGAAGATCGAGGAGGAGGAAATCTCCCGCACGCTGATCATCGACGGCATCCTGCAGATCCGCGAATCCAAGAGCCCTACGCTGATCAAGGAAATGCTGCTTGCCTATCTGCCAGACCATCACCGCGCCGAATTCGCGGAAGCCTGACGGCGAAAGCGGGTAAAAACGATGGCCAAGAAGAAGCGCGGCGGACATGGCGGGCACGGCTGGTTCGTGACCTTTGCCGATCTCATGGCATTGCTCATGAGCTTCTTTGTCATGGTGGCGGCCTATTCCTCGCAGGACAAGGCCAAGATGGCGATGGTCGCGGGCTCGTTCCGGGATGCGTTCGGCACCCAAAAGGACAATCGCTTCGCCGGCATCGTCGAACTCAACGGCATCCCCACCAAGCCGCAATTGCAGAATGCGCGGCTCAGGCCCATCGAAGAAGCCACGGATGTCACGGCTCCGAACGAGTTCAAGCGCAAGATCGACGGAACAGTCATGACCACGTTCGACCGGGGCTTCGCACTGGCGGCGTCCTCGCTCCGGCAAGCGCTGAACGACATGCCAGAAATCTCACAGGTCTCGAAAAACATCGTGATCGAGGAGACGCGCGACGGCATCAACCTGTCACTGGTCGACCAGGACGGGCGCTCGATGTTCGCTGATGGCTCGGTCAACCCTTACGAGCGCACGCGCAAGGTGCTGGAGGCGGTTGCCCCCACGATCAGGCGCATGCCGAACAGGATCGCGGTCAGCGGCCACACCTCGGCCTCCCGGCCAGGCCAGCGCGGCATCGGCTCGCCATGGGAGCTTTCCGTGGGGCGTGCCGCATCGATCCGCGAAATCCTGGCCGCCAGCGGTATCCCGGAAGACCGCTTCGCCTCGGTCACCGGCAAATCGGACACTGATCCGATGTTTCCCGACAACCCCTATCTCGCCGCCAACCGCCGCGTCACCATCACGCTGCTGTACGAAGCGCCCCCGCTGGCTCCAGGCGCGAAGCCCTGATCCATCAATCCGGCGCGACAACGAGCGCCCAATAGACCGCGTATTTCGAGCCGGGCGCGTAGGCTGTGGCAATACCCATGCGGGTGGCGGTGGCGCTTTTCATCACGCGGTCATGAGGGGCAGAATCGCGCCAGCCTGAAAAGGCCTGCGCCAGCGAGCGATACCCTGCAGACAGATTTGCGTCAGGGCCTCTGACGCCTTCGGCGATGAGCCGCCGCTTGACGGCATTTGCAGAGCCTGGCCTGTCAGCGCGTGTCATCATGGCAGCCTCGCGATCAGCCGCCGCTTGCAGCACCGGATCCAGCCGAAGCACGCCAAGTCCTGCATTGACGCGGTAAGCCGAGATCATGGCGCGGGCCTGGCCCGTGTCGAGCCTTGCATCTGCCTGCCCCAGATCGGCATAAAGGCTGGTCTGGCTGCTGGCTGGCCTGGCTCCCTCGGTGCATCCACCAAGACCGAGCATCGCAGCCAGTGACATCATGGCCTGTGTGCAACTCATGCGGTCTTCCTCATGGTTTTGCGGTCCTTGACGGGATCTTGCGCACCGGCAAAGGTTCGGCGGCAGCCTCCGTCACGGGAGCGCTCGCAGCTGGTCTGCGCCGTGCCTGCATGGCGGCGGCCTGCGCCTCCTGCGCATCTTCGAGGGTGTCGACAAGCTCTTCCAGCGTGTCCTCGATCCGGTCCAGACCCTTGATCGAAAGCTCGCGCTCGGGCTGCCCGATGCCTTCCTCGGCCAGGGCGGCGTAGATCGCAAAGTGCAGGTCGCTGGAGACGAGACCGACGATGTCGACCTCAGGCACGATGCAGATCAGATCGAAATCCAGCGCACTCTCGGTGATCTTCTTGAACAGAACCCTCGGTTTGGGTTCCTTCAAC
>JANMIB010000337.1:0-31126 GCA_031375605.1 Allobosea sp.
TTGGTTCGAGCCGCCTGGCGGAGCTGGTCGCGCGCTACGGTCCGGACACGCTCAAAGCCGCCATCGCCGAGATGAGGATTCGGGCGGCAGACCTGATGCGCGCCCACATCGCGGGTATTCCTGATGGGATCTATACCTCCGAGGCATTTGTCGACTCTGATGGCGTGGTGAATGAGCCGCTCAGGATTGCCTTGAAGATCACAGTCCAAGGCACTAAACTTGAGTTCGATTTCACCGGTTCGTCGCTGCCTTGCCGGGGGCCGATGAACTCTGTGGTCGCGACGACATACTCTGCCGTGTACCTCGCTGTGCGCCACATCTTCCCGGACACCCCGCTGAATGCAGGTGCGTTCGAGCCACTGAAGATCATACGGCCCGAAGGCACATTTCTCGATGCGCGCTATCCACGCCCGGTGTCGGGCTGCGCTGCCGAAGTTTCGCAGCGCATTGCCGAGGCTGTGTTCCTCGCGCTGGCTAAGGCCATTCCCGACAAGGTGACGGCGGCACCCGCCGGTTCGTCCGGCAACTTCGCGCTTGGCGGGTTCGATCCAGCGAAGAATGCGTCCTATGTGATGTATCAGATTTCCGGCGGCGGCTATGGCGGCAACATCCTGCATGATGGTCTCAGCAATGGCTGCTCGACCATCGGCATTTCCAAGACTGCGCCGGTCGAGGTGATGGAGCAGTATTACCCGATCCTGTTCCGGCGCTTTGCCTTGCGCGAAGGGTCTGGTGGCGCGGGCCAGCACCGCGGCGGTTTTGGTGTGCACTATGAGGTCGAGCTTCTGCGCGGCGAGGCAAGGGCCTCGTTCGTGATGGACCATGGCCGGTTCGGACCGCCCGGCGTCGGCGGCGGGGCGGATGGCGCGCCGAACATCGTGCGCATCCATCGTGGCGGCGAGGTGTTCATCCCCGAGCACCTGTCAAAGGATCAGGATGTGCCGCTGCAAGCCGGTGACCGCGTCGAGGTGATGACACCGGGCGGCGGCGGCTATGGGCCTGCGAGCCTGCGCGATCCTGCGCTGGTGGCGCGTGATGTGATGCGGGGTTACTATACTGCGGACGAGGCAGCGCGGTTGTTTGGGGGAGCGGCATGATCGGCTATCACCGTCCTGCCACGCTGGCGGAAGCGCTCGCCATCCGCGCCGCGCATGATGTGCAGGTGCTTGCGGGCGGCACGGATGTCTATCCTGCTTTCGCCACACGGCGGGCATGGGGTGATCCCGCTCACCGCGACGTGCTCGACATTTCGGCATTGAATGAGTTGCGCGGCATCAGCCAGACTGACGATCACTGGCGGCTGGGCGCGCTCATGACCTGGACCGACCTGATCCGGGCTGACCTGCCGCCTCTGTTTGACGGCTACCGCATGGCGGCACGCCAGGTTGGCGGCGTGCAAATCCAGAACCGGGGCACGCTCGTTGGAAACATCTGCACGGCATCCCCAGCTGGCGATGGTATTCCATGCCTGCTGACGCTGGAAGCCAAGGTGGAACTGACCTCACAGCGCGGCGTGCGGGTGCTGCCCATCACCGATTTCATCACGGGCTATCGCGCCACAGTGACCGCGCCCGATGAGATCGTCACGGCGCTGCTGGTGCCGAAATCTGTGGGGCAGGGGTCATCTGCCGGACGCTTTCTGAAGCTTGGTGCGCGCAAGTACCTGGTGATTTCCATTGTCATGGTTGCAGCCGTGATCGAGGTCGATGCAGGCGTGATCAACACGGCGCGTGTGGCCGTTGGCTCATGCTCGGCAGTGGCGCAGCGTCTGGCAGCGCTTGAGGATGCGTTGAGCGGTCAGCAGCTTCAACATGCCAGCGAGATCGTCGCAGACGAACATCTGGCCGGGCTCAAGCCCATTGATGATGTGCGCAGCACGGGCGAGTACCGGCAAGATGCTGCGCTGACGCTGGTGCGGGATGTGCTCGCCGCCTTTGGCGCCAACGCAGCGCGGAGGGCCGCATGATGCTGGACAAGCCGCACGCAAGCGCTCCCACCATGTCGCTGATCGTCAATGGCGAAACCCGGCACGTGGCAGCTGATCCCTTCAGGCCCTTGTCCGACACCTTGCGCGAGGGCCTTGGCCTGACGGGCACAAAGGTCGGCTGCGAGGCGGGCGATTGCGGCGCTTGCACAGTGCTGCTGGACGGCGCGCAGGTCTGCGCCTGCCTGATTGCGACGGGCCAGGCAGCGGGTGCGCGCATCGAGACCGTGGAAGGGCCGGGGCCGGACGGGCTGACCGAGCGGCTGCGTCAGGCGTTTCTCGCGCATGGCGCTGCGCAATGCGGCATCTGCACGCCCGGCATGCTGATGGCTGCAACCGATCTTCTGGCACGCAACGCTGCGCCGACGCATGCGGATGTCGAGGATGGCCTCGGCGGCGTGCTGTGCCGCTGCACGGGTTATACCAAGATCATCGAGGCGGTGTTGACCGTTTCAATAGCATCATTCTCGAGCGAAGCGCAGCGCAGACCCGAGAACCCCGCTATTGCCAATGGGGTGGTCGGGTCGTCGCCCGACCATGACGCCAGTAGCATCATCGGCCAGCGCATCGCGCGGCTGGACGGGTTGGCCAAGGTGTCGGGCACGGACCTGTTCGGTGCTGACTTCGCACCACCTGATGCGCTCTGGATGCGGGTTGTTCGCTCGCCGCACGCGCGGGCCACATTCATGCTTGGTGATCTCGAAGCCGTCCGGACAGCCACGCCCGGCCTTGATGCAATTCTCACCCATGCCGATGTGCCGGGTGAAAATTCTTTTGGCATCTTTCCTCACCTGAAGGATCAGCCCGTGCTGGCCCCCGGCCATGTGCGTTATCGCGGCGAGGTGGTGCTTGCGCTGGTCGGCACGCGCGATGCGGTGGAAGGCTTGCCGGATGCTGCGCTGCCGATCCATTGGCAGATCGAGCCTGCTGTCACAGGCGTTGATGCCGCGCTTGCGGAGGGTGCGCCTGTCCTGCATGCCTTCGCACCGGACAATGTGCTGGCGCGCGGGAATTTGCGTGCAGGCGATGTCGCAGCTGGGCATGCCGCCGGGGTGGCCATGGCGGAAGGCACATTCACCACCGGCTTTGTCGAGCATGCCTACATCGAACCGGAGTCAGGTTTTGCGGTCCGTGTCGGGGACCGCATCGAGGTCACGGCCTGCACGCAAGCGCCCTACATGGATCTTGAAGAGGTGGCGCGGGTTCTGGGCGTCATGCAGGAGCAGGTGCGCATCATTCCGTCAGCTTGCGGCGGCGGCTTTGGCGGCAAGCTCGATGTCTCGGTGCAGCCGCTGCTGGCTGTGGCGGCATGGCTGCTGAAGCGGCCCGTGCGCATCATCTACAGCCGCATCGAAAGCATGGCGTCGTCCACCAAGCGCCACCCGTCCCACATCAGGGCAAAAGCCTCGGCTGATGCTGAAGGGCGGCTGACAGCTTATGAGCTTGATGGCGATTTCAACACGGGGGCCTATGCCTCGTGGGGGCCGACAGTGGCCAACCGTGTGCCGGTTCATGGCACGGGGCCTTACAAGGTGCGACACGCCTGGAACCGGACGCGCGCCATCTACACGAACGAGCCGCCAGCCGGAGCCTTCCGGGGCTTTGGTGTGCCACAAGCCGCTATTGCCAATGAAACGCTGATGGATGATCTGGCCGATCAGCTCGGTCTGGACCGCTGGCACATCCGCCGCATCAATGCGCTGGACCATGGCGATGTCACCTGTTCAGGCCATCGGCTTGCCAGCTCGGCAGGTTTGCCGCAATGTCTTGATGCGCTGAAAGGTGACTGGGATCAGGTGCTTGCACGCGTCGCCTGGCACAATGAATCCGCCTCGCGGATCAGGCGCGGCGTTGGCATCGCCTGCATGTGGTATGGCTGTGGCAACACCTCGATGTCGAACCCCTCGACCATGCGGATCACGCTTGGCGCTGACGGAAAGCTGACGTTCTGGAATGGCGCGGTTGATATCGGGCAAGGTTCCACCACGATCCTGACCCAGATGGCGTCGACGGGTCTGGGTCTGCCTGTGTCGGCCTTCTCGCTTGTTCTGGGTGACACGGATCTGACGGCGGATGCGGGCAAGACCTCCGCCTCGCGCCAGACGTATGTGTCAGGCAATGCGGCGCGCCTGGCGGGCGAGGGGCTGCGCGGCCATATCCTCAAGCATGCCAATGCCGGGCCGGATGCCGTGCTGGCCTTGTCGGGCACGCAACTTCTCATCAGTGATGGCGAGACCGTGCGTAGCATCGATCTTGGCAGCTTGCCCGCGGATGCGGAGGGCGTCGTGCTCGAAGGCCTTGCCACATGGGATCCGCCGACCACCCCCCTTGATGCGGACGGGCAGGGCATCCCGTATGGCACCTATGGCTTTGCCGCGCAGATCGCCGAGGTCGAAGTCGACATCGAGCTTGGCACGGTCAAGGTGCTGAACATCATCGCCGCACATGATGTGGGCCGCGCCATCAATCCCACACTGGTCGAGGGGCAGATTCATGGCGGAATCGCGCAAGGCCTCGGTCTCGCTCTGATGGAGGAGTATATTCCGGGCAGGACCGAGAACCTGCACGACTACCTGATCCCGACCACTGGCGACATGCCTCCAATCACAACCTATCTGATCGAAGACCCGGAGGAGACAGGGCCTTATGGTGCCAAGGGCGTTGGGGAGCCTGCGCTGGTGGCCACGGCGCCTGCGATCCTTTCCGCCATCCGCCATGCCTGCGGCGTGCGGATCACACAGGTTCCGGTGTTGCCTCACAGGCTGTGGGCTGCGCTCAAGGGGAGGGTTTGATGGAATTGTACGACGCGCGTTTCCGGGGCCATGCAGCGCAGCGGAATGGAACCCGGAAGCCAGCAATTGTGCTGCGCGAAGCGCGCCAAATCCTGTGTTCGCTGCGCTCACGACACAATGTCTGGATTCCGGGTTTCGTTCCGCTGGCGCTGCTCGGCCCCGGAAATGCGCGGTGCGAGTGCTCGCCATGACGGACAGCCTCTCCACCGCCGCGCGCTCGGCCAAGTTTGGTGCACCTGAAGCCGATGGCATCGTGCGCTGTGATGCCTGCCCGGTGCTGTGCCGGATCAGGCCGGGGCGCAGCGGTGCCTGCTCGCGGTATGCCAATGTCGAGGGCCAGCTTGTGCGCACCGACCCCGTGCTGCTGATGCAGCGCACGGTTGATGGCGGCGGCAAGCTGGTCGAGTTCGCCGGTACGGACTGGAACGGTCAGCCGCTTGATCCGTCGCGCACCTTCATCACAGGCGTCGGTTCGGGCACCACTTACCCCGATTACAAGCCCGCGCCGTTCATCGTCTCGTCGAGCCAAGAGGGCGTCGATACCGTCACGGTCGTCACCGAGGGCATTTTCTCGTATTGCGGCGTCAAGGTGAAGATCGACACCGATCGCCATCTGGGGCCGGAAACAGCGCCGATCATGGTGGGCGGTGAGCAGGTGGGCCATGTGACGACGGCTGAATATGGCTCGCAGATGCTCTCCATCGGCGGCGTGCGCCATCTCACCGGCGGCTCGAAGAAAGAGGGCAATGTCACCTGCGAGACGCTGCTCAAACTATGCTCGGGTGAAGCTGTCGAGATGAGCATTCCCGGTGGGCACAGCGTGATCGTGCAGGCCAATGCCGCGCCGATTGTCGATGGCAAGCCGGAAGAGCGCATGCGTGTCGGCTGCGGCTCGGCCACGGTCGGCATCTTCGCAAAGCAGTGGCTCGGCCATGTCGATGAGGTGATCGTCGTCGATGACCACATCACGGGCGTGCTCACCGAGCATCAGGCCGGCCGGGTGCTGAACATGCGGCCCGGCGGCATCCGCGTGCGGGGGCGTAAATCGACACCGGGGCGCTATTTCCAGGTGGCCAATCCGGGGCTTGGCTGGGGCGGCACCGACATTTCCGATCCGCTCGCCATCATCCAGAAGATCGACCCGGCTGTGGCCTGGCCCGGCATGAGGCTGTTGCTGACCTCGACCACGGGCGAGGCTGCGCTCTACTGCTTCCTTGACGACAACCTCGTGCCGGTTCGTACCGAGATGCCAGACACGGTGCGCGTGGTGGTGGACCGTATCGGTGAGAATTGCGAGCCGTCGCTGTGCTCCGTGCTGTTCATGGCGGGCGCAGGCGGGAGCTTACGGGCCGGCGTCAGCGAAAACCCGGTGCTGCTCACCCGTTCCGTGGCGAAGGGCGAAACCCGTGTGACGCTGGGCGGCGCACCTGCCCATATCTGGGCGGGCGGGGGCATCACGGTGATGGCTGACGTCACGCGCATGCCACGCGGCTCGTTCGGCTATGTGCCGACACCGGCGATTGTCGCGCCCATTGAGTTCACCTTGCCGCGCGCGCTTTATGAGCAGCTTGGCGGGCATGTGGGTGACATTGTCACCATGGAAGACGTGATTGGCGCGTTTGCCTCGCAGGCCCGGATCGAGCCATGGTCCAGCCACAATCCCTGGCCGAAAGCCGGGGGCATGCCGTGAGCATGCGCAACACCGCCCTCCCGCATGTGAACCGGCCTGATCGCGGGACGGCATATTGCCTTGAAGATCAGGTCGGCTTCCTGCTGCGCAAGGCCCAGCAGCGTGCCACCGAACAGTTCAATGCCGTGATGGGTAGCTTTTGTGTGACGCCCACGCAGTTTGCCGCGATGGCCAAGCTTGATGATCTGGGTCCGACATCGCAAAATCTTCTGGGACGGATGACCGCCATGGACCCGGCGACGATCTTCAGTGTCGTTGGCCGGCTGGCAAAACGCGGCTGGGTAACGCTCCTGCCGGATGCGAAAGATGCGCGGCTGGTCAATGTCGCGCTGACGGCTGATGGCGCGGCAGCTGTTGCCGCCATGAAAAGCGTGGCTGGCGATGTGTCCAGGCAAACGCTTGCGCCGCTGTCAGAGGCAGAGGCTGCGGACTTTCTGGCCATGATCGCGAAACTGGGTTGAGCTGCATGTGGGACCGCCCCCTTGTTCAGGAACTGGTTGGCGGGCAGCTGCACATGCAGCACGGCCCGATTGATCTTGTGCTGAAAGCATGGGGCAAGGAGCGGCAGGTCGATGCGGCTTACCGGGCGGCGGCCTTGCGTTTCGAGATGCTGCTTGGCGAGCTTGTTTCGGAGTTGCCGGTTCTTCGTCGCCCCGTCTCTGGCCAGCACGCGGTCAGCACGCCTGTCGCGCGGCGCATGGTGCAAGCCTGCTTGCCCTTCATGGAGCATGTCATCACGCCGATGGCGGCTGTTGCAGGGGCCGTGGCGGACGAGCTTCTGGCCGTGATGTGCGAGGTGGCCGAACTGGACAAGGCTTTCGTCAATGATGGCGGCGACATTGCTGTCCATCTTGCCGAGGGTCAGGCGCTCGACATTGGCGTGATGGGTGATTTTTCGCGCTCGCGCGTGCCGATTGCCAGTGCAGCTCTTCATCTGAAAGCGGAGCAGCCGGTGAGGGGCATTGCGACATCAGGCGCGGAGGGGCGCTCGTTCTCGCTTGGTATTGCCGATTCCGTGACGGTGCTGGCAGCCAACGCGGCGCTGGCAGACGCTGCCGCAACGCTGGTGGCAAACGCGGTCAATCTCGATCATCCCCGTATCGTGCGGCGCAAGGCTTCCGATCTTGATCCCGACAGCGATCTTGGCGCGCGGCTTGTCACGGTGCTGGTTCCGCCGCTGTCCAAGCAAGAGACAACCCAGGCACTCGAACAGGGCCTTGAATTTGCCGAAGACCTGGTGCGGCGTGGCCTGATTGCCGATGCTGCGCTCAGTTTGCAAGGCCAGACCCTGACCCTGGGCGTGTGGCCCCTTCTCGAAACCGGAACACGAAAATGGCTGTGAACCTGCGCAAGATCGTCACTTACGTCGAGGACATCCGCCATGATGGTGGCCCCGTGCTCGAAAAGCCCGCGCGCAAGGGCTGGGTTGCCGCGATCATCCAGAACCCGTTTGCAGGACGCTACGAGCCTGACGTGCAGTGGTTCATGGACGAGTTGAAGCCGCTTGGACTTGAATGTTCGACGCGGCTCTGCGCTGCCGTGGGCATCAAGCCCGCAGAGGTCGAGGCCTATGGCAAGGGCTCCATCGTGGGCGTGACTGGCGAAATCGAGCATGGTGCGCTTTGGCATGTGCCGGGCGGCTACGCGATGCGCGAACTGATCGGGCAGGCTCTGGCCATCGTGCCATCAACCGCCAAGGTCGCCGCGATGGGCACCGCGATTGACCTGCCGATCCATCACAAGGATGCGGCCTATGTCCGCTCGCATTTCGACGCGATCACCTGCGTTGTGCCGGATGCGCCCCGGCCCGATGAAATCCTGTTCGCGCTGTGCATGTCCACCGGCGGGCGTCCACATGCGCGCATGGGCGGGCTTGCAGCTTCCGCGATCAGCAAATGGGACGGTCAGCGGTGAAGCCCCCCTCTGTCATGGCCGGACCTGTTCCGGCCACACATGCCTTTGCGAAAGCCACTCCAAGGCGTCACCCTTGCGACGAGCGCGAGGATGACGCCTTGGGTCATCGGCTGATTTACTGACCGGCTGCCTTCAACCTTGCGCGGCACTCGACATTGAACACGCGCCAGGTCTTGCCCTGTGCTGCCAGCGCTGCCTTGTTGCCACGCCATTCTGCACCGCACTTGCGCATGCGGTCGTCATTGGCCAGTTGCGCCGCCGACCGTTCGCGCTTCGGCTTCGCAGGTGTAGCTTGAGTAGCTGTCGCCTGTGGAGCTGTCGCCTGGGCCGGTGCTGCCTGCGCGGGGGCTGAAGGTGCAGGGCGCACCACGCGTGGTTGCAGCGGGTTGGAGGGCACCGGGGCGGCAGTCTGCGCCACAGCGCCAGTGGCTGCGAAGGCAAATGCTGCGGCGGCTGCAAGGCGAACGATCATGTGGGTTCCTTCCCGAAGATGCTGGCCAATGGCCGGTCTGGACATGCCGGATATGGCTGATCTGACAGCTCATGTTTAATCGCGGTGATGTGAATTGCAACCGCGCCCATTGCGCAGGTCGCGTGACAAATGCGCGGCAAAGCCCGTCGCAAAAACCTGTGACAGTGTTTACGTTGCGATCAACGAAACAGGAGAGCCACATGGCCAGCGCACCACAAAAGCCGATTGATCTGTATTACTGGCCAACCCCGAACGGCTGGAAAATCTCCATCGCGCTGGAAGAGATGGGCCTTACCTACAATGTCATCCCTGTGAACATCTCCGCTGGTGATCAATTCAAGCCGGAGTTTCTGGCATTTTCGCCGAACAACCGCATGCCCGCGATCATTGACCACGACGGGCCAGATGGTGCGCCGATCTCTGTGTTCGAGTCGGGCGCGATCCTGCAGTATCTGGGTCGCAAGACGGACCAGTTCTATCCGGCTGACGAGCGGGGCCGCGTCGAGGTTGAACAGTGGCTGATGTGGCAGATGGGCGGTTTTGGACCCATGCTGGGCCAGAACCACCACTTCAACATCTATGCGCCCGAGAAAATTCCCTATGCGATCGAGCGCTACATCAAGGAAACCAACCGCCTCTATGGCGTGCTCAACAGGCGGCTGGCAGATCGCGAGTTCGTTGCAGGTGCCTATTCCATCGCCGACATGGCCATGGTCGGCTGGGCCAAGGGCTGGGAGCGCCAGAGCCAGAACATAGAGGATTTCCCGCATGTGAAGCGCTGGCTGTCGACCTTGCTTGCACGCCCTGCCGTCGAGCGTGGCCTGGCCGTGGCGGGCGAACTGCGCAACACAAACAACATGCAGGATCCTGCGGTCAGGGCTGTTCTGTTCGGCCAGACGGCGCGGTAAACGGACTGGCTGGACCTAAACCCCTTGTCTGTTCGCCTCAGTTTGCCTTGGTCCAGCTCACCGTGCGGCAGATCCAGCCGCCGGCGATGCAGCCTGCTGTGGTCAGATTGTTGCCTGCAAGCGTCATCTTGCCCGAATAGTTCTTGCCATCCTCGGGGTTGAAAGCCTGGCCTTCCCACTGGTTTGCACTGGTCGGCTTCATGTCGAAAAAGACGCGCTGGCCAACCTTGCCCTTCGAGTTGGCAGGGTCTTTCAGCCACGAGATCGATCCGCAGATCGCATCACCGCACTTGGAAAAGCGCACGCGCGACTCGCCCGTGTCACGCAGCCAGGTTCCGATCGGGTCGGCGAGGGCAGGGGTTGCGGCGAAAGCTGTGAGTGCTGCTGCAACATAAAACATTTTCATCGTTGTACCTCCTGTGCAAACGCGTTGACCGGCCCGCATGTTGTTCATATGTGAACTTTAGATTGCCCTGTCCTTTTTTTCAACTGGCCGCAATGATGTCCCGCGCACTGGTCAAGCGAGTTGCCCGGAACCGATTCAGCGTTCATGTATTGAAGCGGAGAATAGCGGGTAAACGCACGGGCTGCCGGGAAATCTGAATGTCTGGAATATACGATCTGGCTATTATTGGTGGCGGTATCAACGGATGCGGGATTGCGCGTGATGCGGCGGGGCGCGGCCTCAGCGTTCATCTTTGCGAGATGAACGACCTTGCCAGCGGCACCTCGTCCTGGTCAACCAAGCTCATTCATGGCGGGCTTCGCTACCTCGAATACTATGAATTCCGGCTGGTGCGCGAGGCGTTGATCGAGCGGGAGCGCCTCTGGGCCATCGCGCCGCACATCATCCGTCCGCTCCGCTTCGTGCTGCCGCACCACAAGGGCCTTCGCCCGGCCTGGCTGCTTCGCCTCGGGTTGTTCCTTTATGACAACATCGGCGGGCGCAAACTGCTGCCAGCCACCAGGACGCTTGATCTTCTGAGCGATGAAAGTGGCAGGCCGCTGAAGCCTGGCCTGTTCACTCGCGGCTTCGAGTATTCTGATTGCTGGGTGGACGATGCGCGGCTGGTGGCGCTGAATGCGCGCGATGCCGCGGCGCGTGGCGCTGTCATCAGCACCCGCACGAAGGTGACATCCGCTGTGCGTGACGGGGCATTGTGGGTGCTGACAACCAGCGACCAGCGCACCGGGAAGATCGACACGGTTCGGGCAAGGTCGCTCGTCAATGCAGCCGGACCATGGGTGGCACAGGTGTTGACCGGGGCCTTGCGCTCGAACTCGAAAGCCCGCGTGAGGCAGGTGCAAGGCTCGCATATCATCGTGCCGCGCGTGTTCGAGCATGACCGCGCCTACATTTTCCAGAACGCGGATGGCCGCATCATCTTTGCCATTCCCTATGAGCAGGATTTCACGCTGATCGGCACCACGGACCAGGATTATCAGGCCGATCCGGCGAAGGTCGCGATCACGCCAGAGGAAATCACTTACCTGTGCGCGGCCGCATCCGAGTATTTCGCCAAACCGATTGTCGAGAGCGATGTGGTGTGGACCTATTCAGGGGTTCGCCCGCTCTATGACGATGGCGCGAGCGAGGCCAAGGCGGCCACGCGCGACTATGTGTTCGAAATGGAGGCGCTTGAGGGACAAGCACCGCTTCTCTCGATCTTCGGTGGCAAGATCACGACCTATCGCAGGCTTGCGGAAGAGGCGCTTGAGCGGCTTGGCAAGTATCTGTCGCCTTCGCGGCAGGGCCAAAAACCCGGCTGGACTGCTGGCGAAGCGCTTCCGGGCGGGCGTTACAAGCCCGGCGGCACCGAAGCTCTGGCTGACGACCTGCGCAAGACATATCCGTTTCTGGAGCCGCGTGATGCACTGCGTCTGGCGCGCGGTTACGGCACTGAGGCTGCGATCTTTCTGGGCAGCGCAAATGTCCGCAGTGATCTCGGCGTTGATTTTGGCAGTGGCCTCAGCGAGGCGGAGGTGCGCCATCTGATCGATCACGAATGGGCCATGGATGCCGAGGATGTCCTGTGGCGCCGCACCAAGCTCGGCTTGCATCTGACGGCAGACCAGCGTGAGCATCTCGCGAACTGGATGGGGAGCCTGTGATGGCAGCACATTGGGATCACGCACAAGGCGTTGCGCAACTTCTGGAAGCCTATCGCAGCAAGGCCGTGTCGCCCGTGGAGGTGCTGACAGATGCTTACAGGCGGCTTGATGCCATCATTCCGACCCTCAACCCTGTGTCCTATGAGAATCGCGATGCGGCGTTTGATGCGGCGCGGGCCTCCGAAGCGCGCTGGATCAGGGGCGAGCCACGCGGCTTGCTCGATGGTGTGGTCGGCAGCGTCAAATCCAATGTGATGAAGAACGGCTGGCCGATGCGGCGTGGTTCGCGCGTGTCGTCCGATGCAGCCATGACCTTCGACAGTCCCGCTGTCGCCAGCCTCGAGCGGGCAGGGCTCGTGCTCCTGTGCCAGACCACGATGCCGGAATTTGGGTGGAAAGGCGTCGGCAACAGCCCGCTGACCGGCATCACCCGCAACCCGCATGATGCTGCGCGCACCACGGGCGGGTCATCCGCCGGGGCTGCCGTTCTGGCGGCGCTTGGCATCGGCCATCTGCATCTGGGCACGGACGGGCTTGGTTCAGTGCGGATACCGTGCAGTTTCTCCGGCGTGTTCGGCCTCAAGCCCAGCTTTGGCCGCGTGCCTGCCTATCCGGCCTCGCCCTTCGGCATCCTGGCGCATCTGGGGCCAATGGCGCGCACGGTGGACGATGCCGCCTTCATGCTGCACGCGCTGGCGCAAGCCGATGAGCGCGACATGCTGGCCTGGAACACCGCGCCGCCCGATTTCCGCATCGCGCTGAATGACGGTGTGGCCGGCCTGCGCATCGGCTGGTCGCCGCGCATGGGCTTTGTCGAGGGGCTTGATCCGGAAGTGGAGCGGCTTTGCGCAAAAGCCGCGCGTCTGTTCGAGGGACTTGGTGCCCATGTCGAGGAGGCCGATCCCGGTTTTGCCTATGCCGATGCGCGTCATGCGGCTGATATGATGTGGCAGGCAGGCGCTGGCTCGTTGCTGGCCGGGTTGCCCGAGACACGGCGCGGCGAGCAGGATCCGGGCTTTGTGGCTGCAGGCATCGCGGGGCTTGGCCATTCGGCTGTCACGCTGGTCAACGCCTTCCAGACCCGTGCCGCCATCACCGAAACCATGCGCCGCTTTCACGAGCGCTATGACCTGCTGCTGACGCCCACAATGCCTGTTCCTGCCATCGAGGCTGGCATGGATGTGCCGTCTGATGGTTCGTTCGGCGCAGACTGGGCCAACTGGTCGCCTTACACCTATCCGTTCAATCTCACGGGGCAGCCTGCTTCATCCGTGCCCATCGGCAAGACAGCGTCAGGCCTGCCGGTCGGACTTCAGATCGTCGGCCCGGCCCGCAGGGACCAGTTGGTGATGCGGGCCTCCCGCGCGCTCGAAAGCGTTGCGGGATATGTGCATCTTTCAGGTTGACTACTTGCCTAGATCGAACGTCCACGAGGTTGAGAAGCCGAGTTCAAGCTGGTGTCGGTTGCCGAGCGGGCTGACCACGACCGGCGCACGCGAAGCTCCGCCCACAAGATAATCGTATTTCACATAGGCTGTGGATTTGAGCGCCGGTGTCCAGCGATAGCTGCCCTGCGCAATGGCACCCACAGTGTTGACCCCGCCCTTGCCAGCATAGACCGGATAGCCGGTGGCAACCGCTTCAGCAGGGCTTACCGAGAAATAGCTGTCGACATAGCGCGTGTTGACGATGGTCATGCGCGGCCCTGCACCGAATGACCATTGCGCATTGGGGTCGGTGAAGGCGTCGAGCTTGAGTTCGCTGACAAGTCCGCGATGGCCACGGATGGCCTGGCGCAGATCGACGCGCGCGCGCAGCCAGCTCGTCGGATAGTATTCGCCAAAACCGCCGATCTCGACGCCGAAGGGCACTTTCTGCAAGCCATTCAGCCGCCGGTCATCCTTGCCGGAGCGCGCCATGACAAGTGCCGCACCTGCGCCGGCCCTCCAGTTGCTGCCGTTCACGACACCAAGGCTGATGGCGTCGTCTTCCGCTGACCACCAGCGCACGGCACCGGCACGGCCAAAGCTGATGATCGGACGATAAGCAATCGAAAAGCGGTCAGAGCCTTCATAGGATGGCTGCAATCTGACGCCGGCACCAACAGTGGCCTGCCAGCCGGAAAGCGGGCTGGCGCTGCCGCCAGACTGCGCAAGCGCATCCTTGGCCAGCAGCAATCCCGCCATCATCGCAAACGCCACCAGGCACAGCCGAAACATCCGTTGAACGCACATCTTGAACACCACTCTCGTAACGGGTTGGCACGGCAAGCCATGCCTCAACGTGACGACATGCTAAATGAAAGGTGTAAGCCGAGGGCTAAGGGACATGGTTAAGCGAGGGTTGATCGCGTGAAAATGTGTCGTTGCGTCCCACACATCCTCATCCAGAGCCCGTCGAAGGATGAGTTCCAGCGACCACATAATTGGAGGCTCGCCCTTCGACGGGCTCAGGGTGAGGATACGTGAGGTGAAAGGGCGGGACTTTGCGCCGGTGACGGACCCATCATCTCAATTGAACGGGTAAATTCCCGGCTTGAGATGATGATAGGTCAGCCGCGTGTTGTCGGATGTCGTCACGCCGTCGCCATCCAGCGTGATGCGATGCTTTTCGAAGGGCCTGAACCCGGCCCTGTAATGCACGCGGCTTTTGAGCAGGATATATCGGCAATAAGCAGGATCTATGCCGATATGGGTGAAGATGCCAGCGTCCCATGGCTCGTGATGCAGGCTGGTGATGACGATCTGCATGCCGCCCGTCTCGAACACGGCGGTGGGGCCGGCCGTGACCTTCGAGCCGGTGTACATCGGCCCGCGAACAGTCCATTCGCCGTCGGACAAGCGGCGCACCTTGCCGGTGAGGGTGAGGGGCTTTGCAGGGAAACCGATCGACGGCATCGGAGACTTGCCGCCCAGTTCCAGCGTGACCGTGGAACCGACACCGGCCTTCTGCATCGCCTGCACGGCTGCCGGATCCCACACGGCGGCCATCGCGACGCCTTCGAGGCCCTGGCGCAAAACCTCGGCAATCGCTGTCATCACATCCGATGTTCCGCCCGAGCCGACATTGTCGGCATGGTCGAGCAGCACCACGGGACCATCGGTGATGGTCTTGGCCCGCTTCACAGCCAGCTCGAGCGGGTGATGGACATGGAACCATTCCGTGCGCGTGTCCCTGGCATAGGCCAGCAGTCTGTCGCGCGAGGCCTGCCCGTCAGCCTTGTTCGCATCCGCGACGATCACGATAGACAGGCCCGCATCGGGAATATCCGCCATCGGAAAACCGCCAAAGATGGATGCTGCGAGAATACCCTCCCGCTGTTCCTCCGCCACGCACCCGGCAATGGCGCCTTGCATCGGCTCTTCGTCAGTGCCCATGCGCAGGGTCTGCGCCAGAATGCCTGCCTGCCCCCATGAGATCATCGGCCTGATTTCGCCACGCAGCGCCTTGAGCATGATGCGTCCACATTGCTCTCCCGCCTTGTACATGTCGATATGCGGATAGGTCTTGTAGCCGACGACGACTGTGGCGTTGTCCATGATATCATCGGTCATGTTGCCGTGCATGTCGAAGGTCACACCGATGGGCAAGCCGGGGGCGATTTCCCGCATACGTTTGAGCAGCGGTCCTTCCCCGTCCACCATGCCCTCCGGCACCATGGCGCCGTGCAGGTCGAGAAGGGCCGCGTCGAACGGACCTTGCGTGCGCAACGCGTCGAGGATTCTCCCCGTCAGATAGTCGTAGGCATCCTGCGTGACGAAGCCCGATGGCATGCCTTCTGCCGCGATTGGCGTCACGACTTCAGCGCCGATGTCCGTTGCCAGATCAAGATAGGCTGCAATCGGATGGTTGGTGCCGCGATAGGCTGCCGGAACAGCGTCATCCTCGTGCATGCCCCAGTCACGAAAGCGCTGCAGCGGCGTTGGCACCGGCGAAAACGTGTTCGTCTCGTGCTTCATCATGGCGAGGAGCAGGCGCATTTTGCTGTCTTTCGGAGGTCGGGATCATTGCCTGAAAAGCAGGCTTGGGTTGTCTGATTTGAAGCCAAGTTGACAGGGCACGCAATGGCGTCCTGTAATCGTTTTCCGGATGAGCTGTTGTGTCTGGCGCATGGCTCGCGCACAACGGTTTCAGGAACAGTTTTGAACCGACCTCGGGAGGGTCTTGAAAGCATGAGCATTTCACGTCGTGATTTGATGGCTGGCGCTGCGGCGCTGACGGGCGGCCTTGCAGGCGGTCTCGCACTCCCCGGCCACGCACTTGCGCAGGCAGCACCAAAAGGCACCTTGCGTGTCATTCCGCACGCCGCGTTGACCATTCTCGATCCGGTTGCGACCACGGGCTACATCGTGCGCAACCATGGCTATCTGGTGTTCGACACCCTGTTTGCACAGGATGAAAACCTTGCCGTGAAGCCGCAGATGGCCAGCGGCGTGGACGTGTCGGCCGACAAGCTGACCTACCGAATCACACTGCGTGACGGCCTGATCTGGCATGATGACACCGCCGTGACCGCTGATGACTGCGCTTCGTCGCTGATCCGCTGGGGCAAGGTCGACGGCATGGGCCGCCGCCTTTTCACCTATGTCGAGAGCGTCACGTCAGATGGCCCGAAGGTCATCGTGATGAAGCTCAAGACACCTTATGGCCTTGTGATGGAATCCATCGGCAAGCTCTCCACCAACGTGCCGTTCATGATGCCCAAGCGCCTGGCGGACAAGCCGACCACCGAGCGTCTCAGCGCAGACGAACAGATCGGTTCCGGCCCGTTCCGTTTCGTGAAGGGCGAATTCCGCCCCGGTGCCCGCGTGGTCTATGAGCGCAACGGCAAGTATGTTCCGCGCGCCGAGCCTGCGTCCAACGCGGCTGGCGGCAAGGTGGTCAACCTCGAGCGTGTCGAGTGGATCAACTTTCCTGATCCCAACACCGCGCTCAACGCGCTGGTCTCGGGTGAGGTCGACTATTACGAGCAGATCCCAGCTGATCTTCTGCCGATCGTGGCCCGCGCCCCCGGCGTCAAGGTCCAGAACTTCAACCCGCTTGGCAACCTCGGGCAGGCGCGGTTCAACCACATGGCAGCGCCGACCAACAACCCCGCCATTCGCCGTGCCATTGCAAAGGCGATCAACCAGAGCGAATTGCTCAAGGTCGCCATCGGCAACTCTGAATACTACAAGACCTGCTATTCGGTGTATCCGTGCGGAACAACCTTCGACAACAAGGCCGGTTCGGAACTCATGGAAAAGTCGTCGCTCGATGAAGCCCGCGCCATGCTCAAGGCCGCTGGCTACAACGGCGAGAAGATCGTGCTGCTCGCCACGACGGATATTCCAGTCCAGAGCGCCATGGCGCAGTACATCGCCGATGTCCTCAAGCGCATCGGCATGAATGTGGATGCGCAGGCGATGGACTGGGCCACCGTGCTCCAGCGCCGCACCAGCCGCAACCCGGTCGATCAGGGTGGCTGGAACATGTTCTTCACCTGGTGGGAAGGTGCGGACCTCCTCGATCCGGTCATCCAGTTCGCACTGTCGGGCCTCGGCACGGAAGGCGCCTGGGTGGGTTGGTCGAACGATCCGGAAATGGAGAAGCTGCGCACGCAATATGCGGAAGCAGGCTCCTTGGATGACAAGAAGCGCATCGCCAGTGCAGTCCAGGCCCGCCAGTTCGAGCAGAACTTCCAAGTCTACACCGGACAGTTCTTCGTACCGACCGGCTTCCGTGACAATGTCTCGGGCATTCTCAATGCGCCGCCGTTCTTCTGGAACATCAAGAAGGCGTGATGCAGGTTTACAGTGCCATCACCGGCCTTGTGCCGGTGATCCCGGCAAAGGATGTCCGTCCTTCTTCCGAGATGACCGGCACAAGGCCGGTCATGACATTGTCCGTTGGGCGCTCGCAGCGGCCCGGAACGTCTGAAAGCTACCCATGATCAGCCTTGTTGCCACACGCATCCTCTCTGCCATCCCCGTCATGGGGGTGGTGGCTTTGATTGTGTTCTTCATGCTGCGCCTGTCAGGCGACCCGGCGGCCATCCTGGCAGGTGACACGGCCACGTCAGAGCAGGTCGAACGCATCCGTGTGTCCCTAGGGCTAACAAAGCCTTTGTATGAGCAGTTCTTCGGCTGGATCGTGCAGTTGCTGCGCTTTGATCTCGGCACATCACTTTTCACCGGACTGCCCGTCACCACGCTGATCGCACAGCGCATCGAGCCGACCGCGATGCTGGCGCTGACCACCATCATCTTCTCCGTGCTGGTGGCCGTGCCCATGGGCGTGCTTGCCGCCTGGAAATCGGGCGGCTGGATTGATCGACTCGTCATGGTCGTTTGCGTGCTGGGGTTCTCGGTGCCCGTGTTCGTGATGGGCTATTTCCTCATCTTCAATTTCGCCATCACGCTGCGCTGGTTTCCCGTGCAGGGATATACCAGTCCCTTCACGGATTTCGGGCGGTTCCTGACCCAGATCACGCTGCCGACACTGACCCTTTCCTTCATCTACATCGCGTTGATCGCGCGCATCACCCGCGCCAGCGTCATCGAGGTGCTGGGAGAGGATTACATCCGAACCGCCCGCGCCAAGGGCCAGATCGAACTCAAGGTGCTGTTCCGCCACGCCCTGAAAAATGCTGCCGTGCCGATTGTCACCGTCATTGGCCTTGGCGTGGCGCTTCTGATCGGCGGGGTGGTCGTCACAGAAAGCGTCTACAACATTCCGGGTCTTGGTCGCCTTGTGGTCGATGCGATCACGCGCCGCGATTATCCGATCATCCAGGGCCTGATCCTGTTCTTCGCGCTGATCTATGTGGTGCTGAACCTGATCATCGACATTGTCTATACGCTCGTCGACCCGAGGATACGCTATTGAGTGCGCCTGCTGTCACCATGCCGGCTGCACGGCTGACCGGATTGTTCCCGTTCCTCAACCGCTATCCTCTGGTGGCGATTGCTGGGTTTATTCTGGCAGCCATCGTGCTTGGCGCGATCTTCGCGCCGTTCATGTTCACGCGCGATCCGACTGCGATCGTGCCGCTTCAGCGCCTCAAGCCGGCCTCGGAACTGAACTGGCTCGGCACTGACCATCTCGGCCGCGATGTCTGGAGCAGGCTGGTCTACGGTGCGCGCGTCTCTGTGCTGGTTGGCCTCTCCGTTGCTGTGCTCTCCATCGGCATTGGTCTCGTGATCGGGCTTGTCGCCGGCTATATCCGCTGGCTGGATGCTGTTGTCATGCGCATCATGGATGGTCTGATGGCCATTCCCGGCATCCTGCTTGCCATCGCGCTGGTCTCGGTGTCCGGCGCAAGCCTGATGACGGTGATCATCGCCATCATGGTGCCGGAAATTCCGCGCGTGGTGCGGCTCGTTCGCTCGGTTGTCCTGACTGTGCGCGAGGAGCCATATGTCGAGGCGGCCGTTTCGGTCGGCACCAAGCTGCCCCTCATCCTGATCCGCCACATCCTGCCGAACTGCATCCCGCCACTGATCGTGCAGGCAACTTACGTCTGTGCCTCGGCCATGCTGACCGAGGCGATCCTGTCATTCCTTGGGGCAGGCACACCGCCTTCCATTCCAAGCTGGGGCAACATGGTGGCTGAGGGGCGGCTCCTTTTCCAGATCGCGCCGTGGAACCTGCTCTGGCCCGGTGTGGCTCTGGCGGTGACGATCTTGTCGGTGAATGTCCTGGGGGACGGCCTTCGTGACAGGCTTGATCCAAAACTTGCGAAGCGGATGTGAGCGAGATGGCTGATCCGGTTCTGAAAATCGAAAATCTTGTGGTTTCGCTTCCGCGTGGTGCCGATCGTGTCAATGCTGTCGAAGGTCTTTCGCTTGAGGTCAATCCGGGCGAGATCGTCTGCGTCGTCGGCGAGAGCGGCTCTGGCAAATCCGTGACGGCGCAGGCTGTCATGGGCCTGCTGCCCAAAGGGCAGCTCACCCGCAGCGGCGGGAAGATCATCCTGGCTGGCGAGGATATTTCCGATGCCAGCGCTGATCGCCTGCGTGATCTGCGCGGCAGCCGCATGGCCATGATCTTTCAGGAGCCGATGACAGCTCTGAACCCCGTGATGACCTGCGGCGACCAGATCGACGAGGTCTTGTCGATCCATACCGATCTGGGTGCGGAGGAGCGCAAGGTGCGCGTGCTCGAGATCATGGCCGCGACACAGCTTCCGGACGTGGCGCAGCTGTTCGATGCCTATCCGCACCAGCTGTCCGGCGGGCAGCGCCAGCGCGTGATGATTGCCTCCGCGCTGGTGATGGACCCGGCCTTGCTGATCGCGGATGAGCCGACCACCGCCCTGGATGTCACGACCCAGAAGCAGATTTTGCAGCTCATGCGAGAGTTACAGCAGCGGCGCGGCACGGGCGTCCTGTTCATCACCCATGATTTTGGCGTCGTGGCCGAGATTGCGGACCGTGTTGCCGTGATGCGGCATGGCAAGCTGGTCGAGCAAGGACCGGTGACGGAGGTTCTTCGCCGTCCGCGCGAGGATTACACAAAGATGCTGATCGGCTCCGTGCCCAGCCTCGATCCGCCACAGCGCGAGACCATCGCATTTGGTGAGGTGGCACTCAAGACCACGGCTTTGGCCAAGACCTATGGCGGCACGAGCCTGTTTGCCAAGGGCCGCGTGGTGAAGGCCGCAGCCGATGTGACCATCGAGGTCAGGCGCGGCGAGACACTTGGCATCGTGGGCGAGTCAGGCTCTGGCAAATCCACTGTTGCGCGCTGCATCGCGCGGCTCATTGATCCGTCCAGCGGCGAGGTGCGCATCGCAGGCGTCGACATCGCGACCATGAGCCAAAGTGCCTTGCGCCCGTATCGCCGCAAGGTCCAGATTGTCTTTCAAGACCCTTACCGCTCGCTCAATCCGCGCCGCAGCGTGGGTGCCAGCATGGTCGAGGGGCCGATGAACTTCGGCATGTCCCGCACCGATGCCGAGCGCAAGGCTGCCGAACTCATGGTGCTGGTAGGCCTCAAGGCAGATGCGCTTGGCCGCTATCCGCATCAGTTTTCCGGCGGCCAGCGCCAGCGCATCTGCATCGCCCGCGCGCTGATGATGGAGCCTGAACTGCTCATCGCAGACGAGGCGGTCTCGGCGCTCGATGTCTCTGTGCAGGCGCAGGTTCTGAAGTTGCTCGATGATGTCCGCAAGCGCTTTGATCTTGCCGTGCTGTTCATCACCCATGACTTGCGCGTGGCCGCCCAGATCTGCGACCGCATCGTGGTGATGAGCAAGGGGCAGGTGGTGGAGCAGGGCATCACGGCAGAGGTCTATGCCAGCCCCAAGCACCCCTACAGCCGCGCCCTGCTTGAAGCGGCGCCGGGCCGCGGCTTCGCCTTCGGGATGGGTTGAGCGTCCACGGCAGGCATCGCCCGGATCAGGGAAGATCGTCCGTTCAGGCCCTTGTCACGTGCGCCGTTTCCAGCCGCGTCTGGAGGCGTGTTCCAGTCGCGTGGTGAATCTTCTGTCAATGCAATCAGATATGAATCAGGTCTGAATCATTGATTTCATTCAGTTTATCCAGACATTGCAGTTTCGAAAACGTGAATCGGACCTTGGACATCTGCGATGTTTACGGACAATTTAGCTCGCATTTTAGACGAATTTTCGCATTTGCCGCCCATGTTCAACCCCAACGACCGGCACACAAACAAACGCCGGCGAAACGCAACAGACAACAGTTTCAGGGTGGTTCAGATGGCACGTCAGATGATGGAAGAAATCGATGCAGTCGCGGCAGACCCGGTGGGCATGTCGGGCGAAGCCTACTACGAGCTGGGCCTGGCCTATGCCTGTGGCCGCACGCAGCCGATGGATCTGGTCTCAGCCCACAAATGGTTCAACGTGGCCATGATGCAGGGCTACCGACCTGCAGCCGAACGCCGCGCTGAGCTTGCCTTCGAGATGACGGCTGATGAAATCGCAGCAGCGCTGCGCCAGGCACGGGCCTTCATCACCCGTCATTGATCGTCTGAGTGTCGGAAGGCAGCTTGTGGGCAGGCTGGGGCGTCGCTATAGCTGCGCCTCAACCGGCATTGCCCTCAAGAGGAATTTCTCCATGGCCCTTCAGCATACCTTCTCGATCATCAAGCCAGACGCTACGAAGCGCAATCTCACGGGCGCCGTGAACGCTGTGATCGAGGCGGCAGGTCTGCGCATCGTGGCGCAAAAGCGCATCCACATGACGCGCGCCCAGGCCGAAACATTCTATGGCGTGCATGCAGCACGTCCGTTCTTTGGCGAGTTGTGCGATTTCATGACGTCCGGCCCTGTCGTCGTGCAGGTTCTGGAAGGCGAAAATGCCATCGCCAAGTATCGCGACGTCATGGGCGCAACCAACCCGGCCAATGCCGCAGACGGCACCTTGCGCAAGCTGTTCGCGCTGTCGGTTGGTGAAAACACCGCCCATGGTTCCGACGCACCAGAGACTGCGGCGATGGAAATCGCCCAGTTCTTCGCTGGCAACGAGATTGTCGGGTGAGCCTGCGTTTGTCCTTCTCCCGTTCAGGGAGAAGGTGGCTGCCCACGGCAGACGGATGAGGGCCTTGAAACGATGCGTACTTTCATGCGCTCTTTCCTTGCCCTCTCCCGTCACGCGTTCCGCGCGCCACCCTCTCCCTGAGCGGGAGAGGGAAGAGCGTGACAGAATGGTGATGCGCCTGCTAACGATGCCTGCATGAACGCTCTCCCGAAGATCACCCGTCACGCGACCGTCTGCCCGCATGATTGCCCGTCGGCATGTTCGCTGGATGTCGAAGTGCTTGATGGCCGCGCCATTGGCCGGGTGAGGGGGCACAAGGAGCAGAGCTACACTGATGGTGTGATCTGCGCGAAGGTGGCGCGCTATGCCGAGCGCATCCATCATCCTGACCGCATCCTTCATCCAATGAAGCGCACCGGCCTCAAAGGTTCGGGGCAGTTCGCGCGGATTTCCTGGGATGAGGCGCTCGACCTGACGGCCAAGGCGTTTGTGGAGGCCGAAGCCAGCTTCGGCGCGGAAAGCGTCTGGCCCTATTATTATGCAGGCACGATGGGCTTTGTGATGCGCGATGGCATCAACCGCCTCCGCCATGTCAAGAAATACTCCGGCCAGTATTCCACCATCTGCACCAACATGGCGTGGACCGGCTTCATCGCCGGCACAGGCAAACTCGCGGGTGTTGATCCGCGCGAAATGTCGAAATCCGATTGCATCGTGATCTGGGGCACCAATGCCGTGCACACACAGGTCAATGTGATGCACCACGCCATCAAGGCGCGGAAGGAGCGCGGCGCGAAGATCGTGGTGATCGACATCTACCGCAACGCCACGGTTGAGCAGGCCAACATGGGGATTGTCCTGAAACCCGGCACTGATGGCGCGCTGGCTTGCGCGGTGATGCACGTGCTGTTCAGGGACGGTCTCGCGGATCGGGAATACCTCAGTACATATACGGATTTTCCTGCGGAACTTGAGGCGCATCTGCAGACGCGCACGCCTGAATGGGCCAGCGGTCTTACGGGTTTGAGCGTCGGTGAGATCGAGGCCTTTGCGCATCTGGTCGGCCAGACGAAGAACACGTTCTTTCGCCTTGGTTATGGCTTTTCGCGCCAGCGCAATGGCGTGGTGAACATGCACGCGGCCTTGTGTATCTCGGTCGTGACCGGCTCATGGCAGCATGAAGGTGGCGGTGCTTTCCATAACAATGGCGGCATTTATGGCTGGGACAAGTCGCTGATCGAGGGGCTTGATGCTGTCGATGGCTCTGTCCGCAATCTCGACCAGTCGCAGATAGGCCGGGTGCTGACCGGAGATGCCGAGGCCTTGCGCAATGGTCAGCCCGTCAAGGCCATGCTGATCCAGAACACAAATCCGGTCTCGGTTGCTCCGGAGCAGCGGCTGGTGAAACAGGGCTTTGCGCGGGAAGACCTGTTCGTCTGCGTGCATGAGCAGTTCATGACCGAGACTGCGCTGATGGCGGACGTGATCCTTCCGGCCACGCAGTTCATGGAGCATGACGACCTGTATCAGGGCGGCGGACACCAGCATGTCATGCTTGGTCCGAAGCTGATCGATCCGCCCGGCGAATGTCGCACCAACCATGACGTGCTGACAGGATTGGCCAGCCGCATCGGTGCCAGCCATCGCGGTTTTCAGATGTCGCCGGAAGAGATCATCGACTGGACGCTGCAAAGCTCCGGCCACGGCGACTATGCCGCGTTGCAGGAAGCGCGCTGGCTTGATGTGCAACCAGCCTTTCGCAAGGCGCATTATCTGGATGGCTTTGGCTATCCGGATGGCAAGTTCCGTTTCAAGCCTGACTGGCCTGCGGTGCCCAACAAGAATGCTGGTCCGATGGGGCCATGGCAGGAGATGCCATCATTGCCGGACCATTGGGCTGTGATCGAGGCGGCAGACGAGGCTCATCCTTTCCGGCTGGCCACCAGCCCTGCGCGCAACTTTCTCAATTCGACCTTCACCGAGACCCCGACATCGCAACACAAGGAGGGTGGCCCGCAACTGATGATCCATCCTGATGATGCGAGCATGCTGGGGATCATGCAGGGGAGCCAAGTGATCATCGGCAACCAGCGCGGGGAAGTCCGGCTGGCAGCACGGTTGTTCAATGGCCTGAAACGCGGCGTGGTGATTGCCGAGTCAATCCACCCCAATGCCTCCCACAGTGACGGCGAAGGCATCAATACGGTGACGGGTGCCGACGCTGTCGCGCCGTACGGTGGCGCGGCTTTTCATGACAACAAGGTTTGGGTGCGGGCAGGGTAGGGCCGTTTATGGTGGCGAGATCTCAGGGCGCGTTCTGGTAGGCGAGCTTGAACTCGCGGCGCTGTGAACCCGGAGGTTTTGGTTCGGCACAGCTGAAATACATGTGGCCCATGGTGCTGAAGATCAGGAACAGCATCGTCAGATCCACCAGATCGAAGGGGCGAAACTGGATCATGCTGATGCTGAGAACCAGCGCCATGATCGAGAAAGTGAGCCCGATATGGCGCATGCGGCGCTGGCCTTCCGTGGCACCGATGGCACGGACCATGTAGTCGCGGGCCAGATCGGAGTTCCAGTCCTTTTCAGCATCGCGCGAATAGCGCACGAGCAGCCGCCAGAACGATCCGATTGTTATAACGCCGAACACGAGGGTGATGGCCGTGGCAACCGACGTGCGCGTCAGCGCCGTGGCGATGACGGCCAGCACGGTTGCCAGGATCGTTGCTGTGGCCACCTGCCGCAGGATCATCGGCATGGTCAGGTTCATCTGTTCCTGCAGGCGGCTGGCGACGCTGTTTACGGCGTTGAGGCAAAGATCATCGATTTTGGCGAACACAGCCCGGCCTCCTGACGCGCATTTAACTCTTTTTTTACCATAGCGGCGCTGCCTGCGGCGCTCAACCGTGATGTGTTTGCGATCCCCAAACGCGGTTAACGGCTTGACGTCACCATGCGGCTTTGCGACCACACGCAATGGTCAGGATGCGGGCCGGGAATCAGCCTGCATGCCGAAACCTGGAAGCAGTCAAACTATTGGGCAAATGGGGTTGGGCATGAAACTGTCGGCAGTTCTTCTCGTCAGCGCGCTGGCGCTTTCGCCATATGCGGCCCTCGGGGCAGCAGGGACTGCTCCTCTGCCGGAGCCGGACCCCAAGACCAAGAACATGTCGCGCTACCAGATCCAGTTGCGCGCCTTTGACGCTTGCCTCATCAGCCAGTCACGCCTTCAGCAGACCACGCGTGAAGCCGTGCACACACCTTGCAGCTGCTATGCAACCGGGACCGTCAAAGCCATGACGAACCCCGAAGTTCAAGCCTTCCGCGACACCAGCGTCTTCAATGACAGCACACGCGAGAAGGCTTTGGCGCAGATCGACAAGTGCAAGCTGGTCCGCCCTGCCTGAGTGGTAACGCCCGGTTACGTGGCAAGGCTTTTGATCGCGGCAGCCAGCGCTGCTGGATAAAGTGCGTGTTCTTGTTCCAACACGCGGGCCGCCAGTGTCGCTTCCGTGTCGCCGGGCAAGACCGGCACGCGCGCCTGTGCGATGGTTTCGCCGGCATCAAGGTCCGGCACAACCCAGTGCACCGTGCAACCATGCTCGGTCTCGCCAGCCTCGATGACGCGCGCGTGGGTATGAAGTCCCTTGTGTCTTGGCAAAAGCGAGGGGTGGATATTGACCATCCGGCCTTGCCAGAGCGTCACGAAACCGGGTGTGAGAATTCGCATGAAGCCTGCAAGGGCGACAAACTCGATGCCGTGCGCCAGCAGACAGGTGTGCAAGGCTGCGTCGAACCCCGCCCTGTCTCTGCCGAAGGGCCTGTGGTCGATCAATTCGGTGCTGATGCCTGCGCTGGCGGCTTTTGCCAGGCCCCCGGCGTCAGGATTGTTTGACAAGACGAGGCGGATGTCCGCCGGATAATCCGGCCTTGAGGCGGCGTGCAGCAAAGCCAGCATGTTGGAACCGCCGCCTGAAATCAGCACGGCGGTGCGGGTCTTTCTCACAGGGCGAGCTTGCCTGTGTAGCTCACGCGCTCGTCACCCTCGCCAGTTGTGATCTCGCCAAAGACGAACGGAGGGCTTCCTGTCTCTCCGAGAGCCGCACTGACTTTTGCGACATCGACGGCATCGACCACCACGATCATGCCGACACCGCAATTGAATGTGCGGAGCATTTCGCGCTCCGAGATGCCGCCGGTGCGGGACAACCAGCCGAAGATCGCTGGTGCCTGAATGGCTGACAGATCAAGTCGAGCGCCAAGACCTTCGGGTAGCACCCGCGGGATGTTGTCCGGAAATCCGCCACCGGTGATGTGCGCCATCGCTTTGACGGCACCGGTCGTGCGAATGGTGTGGAGGAGTTCCTTCACATAGATCCGGGTCGGCATCAGGAACTCCGCGCCCATCGTGACGCCGGGCGCGAATGGAGCTTCGTCTGTCCAGCTCAGTCCGGACAGTGCGACCACCTTGCGCGCCAGCGAATAACCGTTGGAATGAAGCCCTGACGACGCCAGGCCAAGGATCACATCGCCTGCTTTCAGATCACGGCGCGGCAGGAGCGTGCCGCGTTCGGTAGCCCCCACGGCAAATCCCGCAAGATCATAATCATCTTCGGCATAAAGACCCGGCATCTCGGCGGTTTCCCCGCCGATCAGTGCGCAACCTGCCAGTCGGCAACCATCGGCGATACCATGAACGATATCGACCGCTGTCTCATGGCGAAGTTTTCCGGTGGCGAAATAGTCGAGGAAGAACAGCGGCTCGGCACCCTGCACAATGATGTCGTTGACGCACATCGCAACCAGGTCGATGCCGATGGTGGTATGCAGGCCAGTCTCGATCGCGATCTTGACCTTGGTGCCAACCCCGTCATTGGCCGCGACAAGGATCGGATCAATAAAACCTGCGGCTTTCAGGTCGAACAGTCCGCCGAAACCGCCGATTTCGGAATCCGCCCCGGTACGTTTCGTGGCCCTGACCAGTGGCTTGATGGCATCGACCATGGCATTGCCGGCGTCAATATCGACGCCCGCCTGTGCATAGGTCAGACCATTTTGCTCCGGATGTGGCATGGTTTGTTGCCCCTTGTGCCAGAGCGATAGAAAGCCCGGATCAGGATCGCAAGCACGAATGCTCTCGTCAGCACGATTTTCAGTGGTTAATCTGCTGACTCGGCAGCAAGGCGCAAGCTCTGTGCCTCAGACTGGGAACAAAAGCTGCATGACAATCCCGAATTTCATCACGATCGGGCGATTGCTGATGGTGCCGCTTGTGGTCATGATGATCGTTCAGGGCAACTGGCAGCTTGCCTTCGCGCTCTTCGTGCTTGCCGGTGTGTCGGATGCCGTTGATGGTTTTCTGGCCCGCCGGTTCGACATGCGCAGTGAACTGGGAGCCTATCTTGATCCTGTGGCCGACAAGGCCTTGCTGGTCTCGATCTATCTTACCCTGGCGATTGTCGGCATCATTCCTGCCTGGGTTGCCATTCTCGTCATCTCGCGTGACATCCTGATCGTCTCTGCCGTCATCCTGTCATGGGTGCTTGAAAACCCGGTGGAAATGCGCCCGTTCCTGGTCAGCAAGCTCAACACCTTTGCACAGATCGCCTTCGCAGCCGCACTTTTGGCTGCAAAAGCGTTCGGTGTTTCACTCGGGCTCTGGTTCGATGGCTCCATGTGGACCATTGCTGCGTTGACGCTGGCCTCAGCCGGAGCCTATCTGGCGTTCTGGGTAAAGCACATGGCAAGCTGAACCTGTTTGACATGGTGGCCTACGCATCAGGATTTCTGGCATGACATTGCAAAAGCAACTCGGGTTCTGGCTGGCAGCTTTTGTCGTGCTGTCACTGGTGCTTTATGTGCTTGGCAGCGTCCTGCTGCCGTTTGTCGCCGGTCTGGTTCTGGCTTATCTGCTTGATCCGCTGGCGAGCAGGCTTAAGCGCTGGGGCGTGAGCAGGCTGGTGGCGACCATCGGCATCCTCGCCGCATTTGTGCTGGTGTTCGTGCTGGCGCTGGTCTTGCTGGCACCAGTTCTGGCGCAGCAACTCTCGGCGTTCGTGGCAAAACTTCCGAGCTATGTTTCTCAACTTCAGGCCATTGCCAGCGAGCGTGGCGGGCCGCTGTTCGAATGGCTGGGCGGCGGCACCGGCCTCAAGGATGCGCAAAAGGTGATCGGCGATTTCGCTGGAGAGGCGGCAGCCTGGGCGACCAAGGTGGGCCAGACCGCCCTGGCCGGCGGGCAGGCGATTGCCAGCATCATCTCGCTTCTGGTGATCACGCCCGTTGTCGCGTTCTATCTGCTGGTGGACTGGGACAAGATGGTCGATGCCATCGACAGCTGGCTGCCTGTCCGCCAGCGCGACACCATCAGGGGCCTTGTGACCCAGATGGACAGCGCCATTGCCGGCTTCATTCGCGGCCAGTCGCTCGTCTGCCTGCTGCTGGGCTCTTATTATGCCATCGGTCTGTGGATGATGGGCCTCAACTTCGGTGTGCTCATCGGCATTGTCTCAGGTTTCCTCAGTTTCATCCCCTATATCGGCTCGATCACGGGGCTTCTTCTGGCTGTCGGTGTCGCCACCGTGCAGTTCTGGCCTGACTGGACCATGCCGCTGCTGGCCTTTGCGATTTTCGCATCGGGCCAGTTCATCGAAGGCAACATCCTGTCACCAAAGCTGGTGGGCGAGGCGGTGGGGCTGCATCCTGTCTGGCTGATGTTTGCCCTGGTGGCGTTCGGCTCGCTGTTCGGCTTTGTCGGGCTGTTGCTGGCGGTGCCGCTGGCGGCCATGGTGGGCGTGCTGTCGCGCTTTGCCCTTGGCCGCTATCTTGCCAGCCCGCTTTACAGCGGAAGCAAGCAAAAGGTTCAGGAGGCTGGCGATGTCTGAAACGGTTTCCTCAAGGCCGCTGCGCAGCACCCAGCTTGCACTCGATCTGGCGGGGGAGCCGAGCTATGCGGTCGAAGATTTCATCGTGGGGCCTTCAAACGAGGATGCCTATACGTTGATCGAAGCCTGGCCGAACTGGCCTGATCCTGCCCTTGTCCTGATCGGGCCGGAGGGCGCAGGAAAGACCCATCTTGCAGCCATCTGGGCCGAACGGTCCCATGCGTGGCGGGTCACGTCGTCCGATGTCACACAGGCTCGCGTGCCGGAACTGGCATCCAGCGGCGCGCTGGTGATCGAGGATTGCGGCCTTCGCCCGATGGACGAGGCGGCGCTGTTTCACCTCATCAACCTCGTGCGTTCGCGGTCTGGCGCGCTGGTCCTGACCGGGCGCATGGCGCCGGATGCCTGGGCTATCGCCACGCCTGATCTTTTGTCCCGGCTCCGGCTGGCTCCTTCCGTCCGCATTCAGTCACCCGATGATGCCCTTCTGAAAGCCCTGCTGTTCAAGCTGTTCATCGACCGCCAGCTCATCGTCGACACGGGTGTGATCGACGCTGTCGCCCTGCGCATTCCCCGCTCGTTCGCCCAGGCCCGTGCGGTGGTCAATGCCATTGATCGCGCCGCGCTGGAGCGCGGCAGGCGCGTGACAAGGGTTTTCGCCTGCCAGTATGCGGACGAGCTTGCGGCAGCGGCGGAATAAGGCAAACTCGCATCATGTCGTCAGAACGTCACAAGGCTGTTGCAGGTGGAGCGGAACGCAAGAGGAAAGCGCCTGTGACCGAGACAGACAAGCCTGACATTACTGAGGCCCGCGCAGTGGGGAAGGTTATCGCAGACGCAATCAGCGTTCCTGTCAAGGCAGCGGCGAAGCCCACGGTCAAAGCTCCTGCCAGGACCGGGGCGAAACCCGAGGCAAGACCCGAGCCGAAACCGGAGGCGAAGTCCCTGGCAAAGCCTCAGCAAAAGGAGCCCGCTGCCAGGCAGGCACCGAACAAGTGGCAGCGCGATCCGCAGCGCTTCATGAACCGCGAGTTGTCGTGGATCCAGTTCAACCGGCGGGTGATGGAGGAGGCGTCCAATCTCAGCCATCCTCTGCTGGAGCAACTGCGCTTTCTGTCGATTTCTGCCAACAATCTTGATGAATTCTTCATGGTGCGCGTGTCCGGCCTGATCGAACAGGTGAAGGCCGGCGTGACCACACCCAGTGAGGATGGCCTCAATCCCGCCCAGCAACTCGTCAAGATCGCAGAATCGGTGGCCTCACTCACCGCTGACCAGCAAAAGCGCTGGCGTGAACTGCGGCTCAATCTGGCGGGTGCAGGCATCGTTATCATCGAACCGGCTGATGTCTCGCGCCAGGACCGGATGTGGCTGGAGGATCATTTCCTCAACTATGTCTTTCCCGTGCTCACGCCGCTGGCGATCGACCCGGCTCATCCCTTTCCGTTCATTCCAAATCTGGGCTTCACAATTGCGCTTGATCTTGCGCGCGCAACAGATGGCCGGGCCCTCAATGCGCTGATCCGGATCCCCTCGCGCTTTGACCGGTTCATCGAATTGCCGGATGTGGCGCGGACCGGCGCAAACCGCTTCATTGCGCTTGAACACACCATCGAACTGTTCATCGGCAAGCTCTTCCCAGGCTATCAGGTGCGCGGACATGGCTCGTTCCGGGTTGTGCGCGACACCGACCTCGAGCTTGAGGAGGAGGCGGAGGATCTGGTGCGCATGTTCGAGAGCATGCTCAGGCAGCGCCGCCGGGGCGTCGTGATCCGGCTTGAGGTGCAGGCCTCCATGCCCGAACGCTTGCGTTCCATGATCGTGCATGAATTGAAGGTCGAACCGGACGAGGTTGTCGCCATCGACGGCATGATCGGCCTCAACGA
>JANMIB010000044.1:0-7340 GCA_031375605.1 Allobosea sp.
CGCAATGCCACCGAGGCGATCAACCTGGCGGCCCAGAGCTTCGGCGGGCTCACCATCGGCGCGGGCGACGAGATCGTCTTGTCGATCATGGAGCACCACTCCAACATCGTGCCCTGGCATTTCTGGCGCGAGCGGCACGGAGCGATCATCAAGTGGGCACCCGTCGATGAGGACGGCAATTTCCTCATTGAAGAGTTCGCCAAGCTGATCACGCCGCGCACAAAGGTCGTGTCGCTGACGCATATGTCAAACGCGTTGGGTACTATCGTGCCGATCACGGAGGTTGCCAAGCTGACGCGCGCCGCCGGCGTGCCACTTGTGGTTGATGGCAGCCAGAGCGCAGTGCATCTGCCCATCGACGTGCAGACGCTTGGCGCGGATTTCTACGTCTTTACCGGGCATAAGGTCTATGGACCGACCGGCATCGGCGTGGCCTGGGGCCGCAAGGAATGGTGGGAGAAGCTTCCACCATTCGAAGGTGGTGGTGAGATGATCATCACCGTGACCACCGACGAAGTGACCTACAATGATCCACCGCACCGTTTCGAGGCGGGCACACCCGCCATCACCGAAGCGGTTGGTCTTGGTGCTGCGCTGAAATACATGATGGCGTTGGGGCCAGAGAATATCATGGCCCACGAAAACCGCCTGCGTGACTACGCCCACGAGCGCCTGAGCCGCATGAATTCGATCAGGATTATTGGCAATGCGCGCGACAAGGGCGCCATCTTCTCATTCGAGATGGCAGGCGCCCATGCCCATGATGTTGCGACAGTGATTGACCGTTCGGGCGTGGCAGTGCGCGCGGGCACCCATTGCACCATGCCGCTGATGACGCGTTTTGGCGTCACCTCGACCTGCCGGGCATCATTTGGCCTCTATAATACGCTTGAAGAAGTCGATAAACTGGTTGAGGCATTGGCAAAAGCCGAGAGCCTGTTCGCGTGAGGATCATGCTTTGACCGATGCTATAGCCGAATTGAATCCCAATGCGCCGACCATGGTGCCAGCAACCACGCTTGCGCCCGCCGAGATCGACCGCCTGACCGATGACATCGTCGCGGCGCTGAAAACGGTCTATGACCCGGAAATTCCATCCGACATTTACGAACTCGGCCTGATCTATCGCGTCGACATTTCCGACGAGCGCCACGTCACCATCGACATGACGCTGACCGCGCCGGGTTGTCCTGTTGCCGGTGAAATGCCCGGCTGGGTTGAAAATGCTGTCAGCACCGTGCAGGGCGTGTCAGGCGTCAGTGTCAACATGACATTCGATCCGCCATGGGACCAGTCCCGCATGTCCGATGAAGCGCGCGTGGCGCTGGACATGTGGTGAGGATTAACGCGATGACCATGTGAACGTGGTCACGCCACTTTCACGCCGAAATATGCCCCGGCTTCGATGATCTGCCGCCAGGTCTCGTCATCGAGTGGTATGCCCCCAGCCTGCCGCTTGATTCTTATTTCCCGTTCCATGTCACCGGGGGCCCGCACCTTGTCGTGACCGTCGCGCGGCGCTGCCGAACGCACATAGTCGGCAATGGCGTTGATCCGCACGTTCCGCGCTTCGTGATCAGGCTCCAGTCGCGCAGGGTCGATCAGGACACCGAACAGGCTGTTGATGATCCAGCTTTTGTTGGGCTTGTCCTTGATCAGTGCGCCGCCCGTCAGCCCCGCGCTGAAAAGCTCGGCGATGAGAGCAATGCCGGCCCCTTTGTGATCTCCGAAAGGCAGCAGTGCGCCCATCGGCAGTGGCGGAAACACCACAGCCGGGTCGTTTGTGGCATGGCCGTCCGCGTCGATCAGGAAGCCGTCTGCAACCTGCTCTCCCTTGTTCAGGGCCACGCGTGCCTTGCCATGCGCCATGCGGCTGGTGGCAAAATCCAGGATGAGCGGCCTGTCGTCGCCGGTCGGCACGCCGATCGCATGAGGGTTCGTGCCCCAGCGCGCCTCGCGCGATCCATGCGGGGCGACAATCGGCGGGCGGCCAGCGACATTGACCCAGAACATCGAGATCAGTCCGCGTGCAGCAGCTTGCTCCGCGTAGTCACCGATGCGGCCGATATGGTGCGCGTCAACGAGGTTGAGGATGGCAACCCCACCAGTCAGCGCCATCGCGGCGGCACGTTCCACAGCCCTGCGAGCCGTGGGCTGGCCCAACGCCACATTGGCATCGATATGCAGAAAGGGCGCGGCGTTGACCCGGTCCACAGGCATGCTGGAAGGCTTCAGCAGGCCGTCCCTCACAGCGCTGATATAGAGCGGCAGCATGCCGATGCCATGGCTATCATGGCCAGACAAGTTGGCGAGCACGAAATGTCGTGCAACCTCGGCTGCATCCTCCTCGTGCCATCCTGCAGCCGTGAAGATGCTGACAGTTGTGTCGCGTAGGTGATTGGCCTTGAACAAACGCATGGACATCAACTTTCAGGAAAGCTCGTGTGGCTATGGTCAGGCCAAGCCTATCGTCTCTCGACGAATTGGCAACGAATGAGTATATATGATCCATCTGTCCGGAGACGCTGGGCCTTGAACCCTGTCGTGGAGGAAGAACAAGATGTTTTCAATTCCTGGCCTCAAGGTCATTTCATTGACAGACGCGGCTGCCGCCCGTGTCGCCGAGATCGCATCGCGCGCTGACGGGGCCATCGGGCTGCGTGTCGGTGTCAAAAAGGGCGGTTGTGCCGGCATGGAGTACACCTTCGATGTCGCCAGCGATGTGAAGGCTGGTGACGAAGTAGTCGAGGAAAAAGGCGCAAAGGTCATTGTCGATGGCAAGGCTGTGCTGTTCTTGATCGGCACTGAGCTTGATTTCAAGGTCGACAAGCTGTCGTCCACCTTCGTGTTCAACAACCCCAATCAGACATCCTCGTGTGGCTGTGGCGAATCGGTGGCGATCACCCCGCGCAGGGATGTTCAGCCGGCGGTCTGAGTTGGATGCGGCTGGTATCACTGGGCTGTTCGAGCCCGTTGCGCGCGTGGCGATCAGGCGCATGTTCGGTGGTCACGGCATTTATACCGAAGGGGCCATCGTCGCGCTCGAAGCCGATGGCACGATCTGGATGAAGGTGGACGCCATCACATTGCCGATCTTCGAGCAGCACGGACTAAAGCCATTCACCTATTCAAAGAACGGCAGGACCTTCAGCATGTCCTATCGGGCGCTGCCTGGCTCTGCTTATGATGATCCTGATGAATTGCGTACGTGGTTACATCTGGCTCAGGAAGCAGCCAGGCGTGCGGCTCTGGCCAAAACTTGAACAGGATCAAGCCACGGCAGCCACGCTGATCTGGTCTTCGGTCACGGTCCTGTTGCGGCCATTTCGCTTGGCTTGCATCAAGGCCGAATCGGCACGTGAGATCAGCGACAGGTTCGTGTCCGTGCGCCGCCACACACCAACGCCAAGCGAGACGGTGATCCTGCCCATCTTCTCACCTGTCGAACGCTTGACCAGTTCCCTGGCCTGGATGCTCTGTCGCGCGGCTTCGGCACCAACCCACCCTGCCATCAGGTCGGCATCAGGCATGATCACGGCAAACTCTTCGCCGCCAAATCTCGCCACCGTGACCTTGCTGGCGAATTTCTCGCGCAGGGACTGGGCAACGACCCGCAGCACCTTGTCGCCAGTCAGGTGGCCGTGAACATCATTGAACTGCTTGAAATGATCGATATCGACCATGATCAGCGAAAACGACGTGCGATTGTGGTGGCAGTTATCGATGGTTTCCTGAAGGGTCTGATCAAAATGCCTGCGGTTGGAGATGCCGGTCAAGGCATCCTTCAGGGCCTCGAGCCGGGTGTCTTCCAGCGTCTTCCGAAGCTCCGTGACTTCATTTTTTGCGGCTCGCAGGCCTTTTTCGAGTTTCTCGTTCAGACATTGCGTCTCTTTCGTCGCATGCGCCAGCGTGGACACAAGCTCCTTCAAGGCCGCCGGGTCATTTGTCTTGACCATGTCGCCAAGAAGCAGGGACAGCGTTTCGCTGTAGGCCGTGCTGGAACCGAGTGAAATCCTGATCAACTCCACGATTCCATCGATTTCCATCATCACGGCGCGGTTGGAACGCTCGGCAACACGGATCGTCTTGCCATTCAGCACATGGGCCGAATAGAGGTCTTCCATTGTCGATGGCGTAAACAGTTGCCCTGACCGCTGATGCTCGACGATGGCGTGGCTGAGGGCGGGATCAAGCCCGGATTTGTGCGTGTGCCAGATCTCGAAAGCATGAGGGCTGGCAGGAATACCCATTCCGGCCAACTCTTGCAGCACAAGGGTCGCGAGATTCTCAGTCATGTTGTTTCGACCACACGGCACCATCTTGTCGGTCTGAATCCACCGGACAAGACTGTTACACGCGCAGTTTTAACAAGGTCTCAATGCGCAGCCTTTTTGGCGGGCCGCATCATGAAGGCCGGCATGTGCTCGCCAAGGCCCTTGACCGGCTTATCGTCGTCGGTGTCCCGCTCGAAAGACTTGCGTGCAGCCTGGCGTTGAACGGGAAGGGCCTCGACAGATGGTCTGGGGCTGGCGCGGTTCTGGTCGGGCGCATCCGCCTCGCGGGATTTGCGCAGTCTTGGCCGGGGCGCATCGCCCCGCTCAGGCCGTGCCGCGCTTTCGTTGGTACGCCGCGCCGCGCTTTCGCTCGTAGGTCGCGCCTCGGTATTGCTGACTCGTTCAGGGCTGGCTTCTGTGCTGCTGCGCTCGGGTCTGCCACCTGAGCGGGCAGCAGTTTCCCGCCCGCGTCCGCGTTCTGATCCACGTTCGGAGCCGCGCGCCCTTGCACCGCGGCCTCCGCGACCACGCTCGTCATCGCCATCAGGACTGGCACTTGGTGCACCCAAACCCGAAAGCTGCGGCCCGTGCCATTCAATGGTCGTGCCGATCAGCCGTTCGATGGCACTGACCATCTTCTCATCGTGCTTGGTGACGATGGAGAAGGCGGCACCCAGTTTGCCGGCGCGGCCCGTGCGGCCGATTCGGTGGACATAATCATCTGCATGAAACGGCACGTCATAGTTGAACACATGGCTGACAGCCTGAATATCAAGCCCGCGCGCGGCCACATCGGATGCCACAAGAATGTTCGCGCCACCGGTCTTGAACGCATCGAGCGCCGCCATCCGCGCGCGCTGGTCAAGATCGCCATGCAGCGCAACGGCCTTGAAATTGTGCCGCAGCAGCGAGCGGTGCAGGTTGGCGACCTCCGTCTTGCGGTTGGCGAAAATGATCGCGGTGTTGAAGTCCTCGGCATCCGTGATCAGGCGGCGCAGCGTCTCGCGCTTCTCGAAATCCTTGGAGTGCGAAGCGACCAGCCGTTGCGTGATGGTGGCAGCTGCCGTTGCAGGCTTAGAAGCCTCGATCCGCACCGGGTTGTGCAGGAACTGTTCGGTGATGCGGGTGATTTCAGCCGGCATCGTGGCCGTGAAAAACAGCGTCTGCCGCGTGAACGGCACCAGCTTCGTGATGCGCTCGATGTCGGGGATGAAGCCCATGTCCAGCATGCGGTCGGCCTCGTCGATCACGAGAATTTCGATGCCCGTCAGCAAGAGCTTGCCGCGCTCATAGTGGTCAAGCAAGCGGCCTGGCGTCGCAATCAGCACATCGACGCCGCGCGTTATCTTCACGTCCTGGTCGTTGAACGACATGCCGCCGATCAGCAACGCCACGCTCAGCTTGTTGTTGACGCCGTACTTGATGAAATTTTCTTCGACCTGCGCGGCGAGTTCGCGCGTCGGCTCGAGGATCAGCGTGCGCGGCATCCGGGCACGGGCGCGGCCCTGTTCCAGCACAGTGATCATCGGCAGCGTGAAGGCGGCGGTCTTGCCAGTTCCGGTCTGCGCGATGCCCAGCACGTCGCGGCGTGCCATGACATGCGGGATGGCCTGTTCCTGGATGGGCGTCGGCGTGGTGTAGCCGGCTGAAGCGATGGCGCTGAGGACTTTGTCGCTCAGGCCCAGATCGTTGAATGACATGTGTGCTGGTCCAGAAGGTTGGCGGAAGTACGACGCGCTTTTGCACGAACAGGTGGAGAAAGCACCACCTCGAAACATGCAGTTTGTCGCCTTATCTCTCGGAGGGCTGGAGGCCAGCTTCCGGACAAGGCGACCGATGGCGCGGCTTTGTGTGCGCCGACGGACCCATCGCACTTGCGACAAATGGCTGGAAATGTCAACGAAGTTGATCTGTTGAAGCGGGATGTCAGCCATGTCTGAAGCAATTGTGATGTCTGAAGCAATTGTGATGTCTGAACCCATTGTGATGATTCCGGGTCTGACCTGCACGGCAGAGCTTTATGCCCAGCAGTGGCGCAGCCTTGGGGCAGGGCGGCAGGTTCTTGTGGCCGAGCACCGGCGCGATGACAGCATGGGCGCGATCGTGCAGCGCCTGCTTGCGGTCGCACCGGAAAGATTTGCCCTGTGCGGCCTGTCGATGGGCGGCTATCTGGCGTTCGAGGTCATGCGCCGCGCGCCCGAACGCGTCACGCGTCTGGCCTTGCTTGACACCAGCGCCAAGCCACCGACTGCTGAAAGCAACGCGTTGCGGATGGAGATGATCGCACTTGCCGATGGCGGGCAATTCGAGCGCGTCATGGCGATGATGTGGCAGCGACTGGTGGCTCCGGCCCGCCGCGAGGATCACGCGCTGCGCGAGATTGTGCGCCGCATGGCACTGGCGACAGGGCCGGAGGCTTTCGTGAGGCAGCAGCGCGCCATCATGGGCCGTCCTGATTCGCGCAGGGATTTCATGGCGATCCGTGTGCCCACGCTGGTGCTGGTCGGCAGTGAGGACATCCTGACGCCGGTGGCAGAATCGGAGGAGATCGCAGCGGGCATCGCAGGCGCAAGGCTGGTGACGATCGCTGGCTGCGGGCATCTCAGCACGCTTGAATCACCCGAGACTGTCACGGCTGCGCTGAAGGAGTGGCTCGCAGATTGAGTAACCCTGCCGTTAGCGCCTGGGCGGCAGCACGCAGGGGTCGATCTTCACCCCGTTTGCATCGCGCGCCAGCGAGCCTGTTGTGTTCGCATCGACGTTGCGCCCTGATGCCGTGAAGCCGGAAATCGCGGCCATGATGCTCTTCTCGTTGGCTTCGATGCGGTTGCTCATGATGTTCGCCGCGATCACCGACAGGAAGGCGATGGCCACCGCAGCCTTGGCGACATTGGCGACCATGGTGCCGCGCTCATCGGCACCGAAACGGGACATGAAAGGGATGATGCCGCGCATGGCAAGGCTCCGGGCTGTACAACTGACCGAGTAGAGCATGACGCAACAGGGTTAAGGCTTGGTGAGCGCATAGGGTGAGAATTGCAGACTCTCCGGTGTCATCCCCGGCGG
>JANMIB010000364.1:0-4040 GCA_031375605.1 Allobosea sp.
GTCAGCCCCTTCAGAGGGCCGGTTGCCGCGTGCGGAACCGGCACATCAGGAAAGGGAACCCAGCACCTAAAACTGTCATCGCGCATGTCTTGCCTCGTGTTTCGGTTTCAGATCAGATCAGGTCAAGTCACTTGCATCACCTGGCCACTTGCATCACCTGGCCAGTCGCATCACTTGGCCAGGGCGGATGGGGATGGATCAAAGTCCCTTTGCATCGCCATCGGACCTTGGATCGTGGGTGGCCTCGACATGGCCCTTGGGGTGCTTCACCAGAAGGCCTGCATGGCCGAACTGGTCATCGTAAGGCACGCCCCATTCTTCCAGCGCATGCCCTGCCGCCGCAAGCTTGGCGACAACCACATGGTCAAAGCGGTTCTCGATCTTCAGCGATGTGGAACTGGTGCCCCATGTCTTGCCGAACAGGAAGCGAGGCGCATCGACGGCGTCCGCCACGCTCATCCCCATCCGGTAGCGCGAGAAAACCTGCGCCTGGAACTGCGGCTGGCCATCGCCGCCCATGCAGCCGTAAGACACGACGCGCCCGTCATCGAACACGGCCATGGGTGGATTGAGGGTGTGGAACGGCTTGCGCCCCGGCTCCAGCGGATTGACGGCCTTCGGATCAAGCGAGAACGACAGTCCGCGATTTTGCCAGAGGATACCTGTCTTTTCCAGTACGCAACCTGATCCATACTCCCAGTAAACCGACTGGATGTACGAAACCGTCGTGCCATCGTTGTCGATGGCGCCCATCCAGATCGTGTCGCCATCACCATCCTTCATCGGCCATTCCGCTGCCCGCTTCATGTTGATCCTGGCCGCTTCCCTCGCAAGCCATTCCGGTTTCAGGAAGTCAGCAGGATCATGAACCATCCGGGCCGGATCGGTGATGACCTTGTCGCGTGTCCGGATGGCGCGCTTGGAGGCCTCGACCAACCCGTGAATGTGCTCGAACGAGTTGGCGCGCGTGATGCCAAGCTGCTCGAACAGGCCCAGCACAATCAGCGAGGCAAGCCCTTGTGTGGGCGGCGGGAAATTGAACATCGTGACGCCCGGCAGCTTCAGCGAGAGCGGATTTGTGGTGCGGGCATGGTAGGTCGCGAGATCCTCGCGCGTGACGGTGGAGCCCATGGCCTCCAGATCAACCGCGATCTCACGCCCGACATCGCCGCGATAAAAGTCATCCAGCCCTGCGCGGGTGATATGGTCGAGCGCTTGGCCAAGTGCCGGGTTCTTGCGGATGGCGCCTGCCTCCAGAGGCTTGTCGGCTGTCTTGAACAGCTTGGCAAATCCCGGCGCGCCATAAAGACCGTCACCGTCCTTGATGCGGTAGCGGGCCTCTGATTTCGAGATGGCGACACCCTCGCGGGCATGGCGGATGGCGTCCTCGGTCAAGATGGCGAGGGGCAATCTGCCGCCAAGGGCCTTCGCCATGTCGTGCGCCACCTGCCAGCCGCCGATGGCACCGGCAACAGTGAGCGCCGCATCAGGGCCACGCGGCGGAATGGCGCTGTAGCCCTTCTCGCGATAGTGCCGGATGGTGGCTTTTGCGCCTGCAGGCCCGCAAGCCTCGATGGCGGCAACCTTGCCCTTCTTGTCGCGGACCAACCAGAAACCATCACCTCCGATACCGTTCATGTGCGGATAAACCACGGCAATGGTGGCTGCCATGGCGATCATGGCTTCGACGGCGTTGCCGCCCTGCGCCAGGACGTTGCGCCCGGTTTCGGTGGCGAGATGGTGAGGTGCAGCAACCGCGGCGGTGGAAAACACAGGTGTTTCGGGCATGGGGGCAGGCTTTTCAGTTTGGTTGGGATAGACACCCCAATGCCCTCATTCTGAGCTCGTCGAAGGACGAGGGTCCAGAAGGCGCGCACTGGAGTTCATCCTTCGACGGGCTCAGGATGAGGAGGGTTGGTTGCGGCGGGACAGCAAATTTCATCCTGCAACGAAGCGTTGCCGAAATCACCCATTTACGCTAGGCGATACGCTTGCCGATCCACAAGTGCGAATTTCGCATCAGCCACCGGAGCCCATGTCATCATGGCCCTCAACACCCGCAACTTCACCACCATCATCTGTGCTGCCATCCTGATCGGCACCGAAGTTTTCGGCCTTGCCTTTGCTGCAGGCTGGGCCATTGCCGGAATTTTTGAGCTGGGCGATGTGGTTCAGTACGCCTTGATGGGCCTGTTTTCGCTGGCAGGCCTTTATGTGATGGTGCGGTTCGTGCAGATGGCGGACAAGGTCGAGCCCATACGGGGCTGACGTCGCCTCATCAGGACTACTGGTCATCGGGCCGATGGAACTCTACATATCTCCTGCAACCCCGCGTTCTGTGAACATGCGGGGCATTTTTCGGGAGGTTTTCATGACAGGTTTGATTTCACGCCGTGCTGTCGTTGCTGGCAGCCTTGGGCTGGGCGCGTCTGCCCTGATCGCATCGCCCGCACTTGCGCAGGCCAAGCAGCGCATCACGATCGTCACGGGCGGCACCGGTGGTGTATTCTATCCCTACGGCGGGGGCCTCGCCAAGATCCTGACCGAGAAGGTGCCGAACATGCAGGCCACCGCCCAGGTCACGGGCGGCTCTGTCGACAATTGCAAGCTGGTTGCAGCCGGGGACGCCGACATCGGATTTTCGACACTGGATTCAGCCTTTGATGCCATGACCGGGACGGGTGCCTATGCCAAGGACGGCAAGCTCGACGTGCGCATTTTCGCTGTGCTGTATGATTCATTCCTGCATGTGGTCGGAGCGCAAGGACAGGCCACGACCGTTGCCAGCCTCAAGGGCAAGCGGGTTTCCGTCGGATCGGCAGGCTCATCGACCGAGTCGATCGCCGACCAGGTGCTTGAGGCTGCGGGCCTCAACCCGAAGACCGACATCACACGCGACAATCTGGGCGTGGCGGAATCCGCAGGCGCATTGAAGGACGGCAAGGTCGCCGCCTTCTTCTGGATCGGTGGCGTGCCCACAGCTGCCGTCCGCGATCTGGCAACCTCCGGCCAGCCTGCGTTGCAGTTTATCCCGACAGGTGATGAACTGGTGAAGATGGAACGCCAGTTTCCGGGGCTCTACCGGACCTTCAATCTGCCAGCAGCGGCCTATGCCGGTCAGGCGGCTGCTGTTGCGGGTCTTGGTGTGGCGAATGTCCTTGTGGTGAGCGCAAAAGCCAAGAACGACCAGATCACGATGGCACTCAATGGCATTTTCAACAATCTGGACGAGGTGCAGAAAATCCATCCCGAAGCCCGCCGCCTGACGCTTCAGGGTGCTGCAGCCAAGTCCGCAGTGCCGTTCCATCCAGCTTCCGAGGCCTTCTTCAAGTCGAAGGGTGTCGCACTGTAAGCACAGGGCTGTGCTGGCCGTTTATACTGACAGGCCCGTTTTGTCATGATTGAAGCCCTGATGCTCTGGCATCGGGGCTTTTCTCTGTTAAGCATGGTCACAAGACCAGAAAAGCTGACGACAAACGGGAGTGCAGGGGCATGGCGACAGGCGCAAAGCCGGAGATGGTTCAGCTTTCCGCCGAGGAGCTTGAGAAGCTCTCGTCGGATTCAGAAGGCGGCCCTGCTCAGCGCGCAACAGGCTGGCTTGGCTGGCTGACCGGCATCGGCGCTTTCGGCCTTGGGGCCTATGCCCTGTTCTGGACCCAGTTTTCGGTCAACACGACCTTCTACCGCTCGAGCTTTCTGGCGCTGACGCTGGCCCTGATCTTTCTGCTCTACCCGCTGGTGCGCGGCGGCAAGTCATCCGAACCACGCGGTGCGACCACCGAAGAGCTGATTGCCGCGCTTCTGGGGCTTGGCTGGATCGTCTTTGTCGTGATCGAAGCGCGCGTGTTCCAGCGCAGCACCTTTGCCAGTGGCCTTGCGATCCTTGTGGGCATGGCTTTCGCCACCTATCCGCTTGTCACGGCCAACCGTTTCCTCGCGCGCACTCAGGTGTTCGACTGGGTGCTGGTGTGTGTGGCGCTGTATTCCTCCTGGTATCTCCTGGAATTCGGCGAGGAGATCAAGACGCGGGCCACCCGCCC
>JANMIB010000390.1:0-4106 GCA_031375605.1 Allobosea sp.
GCTTGTTGCACCCGCGACGAAGATTGCACAGCTGTCGACCGCACCTGCTGCCAAGCTTGCGCGTGTTTTCGGGGCATATGCCACAAAAGACGAAGCGGCCTGAGGCCAACCTGAACCTGAACATTCGTTCGAATTGACACATAAGGAAGAGTGACATGGCTGATCTGGCGAAAATCGTCGACACGCTGTCGAGCCTGACCGTCCTCGAGGCGGCTGATCTCGCGAAGATGCTGGAAGAAAAGTGGGGCGTTTCTGCCGCTGCGGCTGTTGCCGTTGCTGCAGGCCCGGCTGCTGGTGGCGCTGCTGCCGCCGCCGTTGAAGAACAGACCGAATTCACGGTCATGCTTGCCGCCGTCGGCGACAAGAAGATCGAGGTCATCAAGGAAGTCCGCGCCATCACCGGCCTGGGCCTCAAGGAAGCCAAGGATCTGGTTGAAGCCGCACCAAAGGCCGTCAAGGAAGCCGTTGGCAAGGATGAAGCCGAGAAGATCAAGAAGACCCTGGAAGCCGTCGGCGCCAAGGTCGAGCTCAAGTGAGCTTGCCCGGCTGATGCCGGCGTTCTGCAATCGTTGCGTACTGGCCCTGGGGTAGAACCCCCGGGGCCTTTGCGGCGTTGATGGTCAATGATCATCTTGCGTTGCACAAAGTCTAGAACATTCAGGCAGACGGCGAATGATGCGCCGGACATCTGACCTCAGAGCCCCCGCAGGCTTTCAGGTCAGCTGTTATCGAAAGGCGAGGAACCACATGGCCAACACGCTCCAGGGTCGCAGGCGTATCCGCAAGTTCTTCGGCAAGATCCGGGAAGTCATACAGATGCCGAACCTCATCGAGGTTCAGAAGGCATCTTATGACCAGTTCCTGCTTGTCGACGAGCCAAAGGGTGGACGTCCTGACGAGGGTCTGCAGTCCGTTTTCCGGTCGGTGTTCCCGATCTCGGACTTCTCTGGCACCTCCATGCTTGAATTCGTGAAATATACTTTCGAGCAGCCCAAGTTCGATGTGGACGAGTGCCGTCAGAGGGGCATCACGTTCGCAGCTCCTCTGAAGGTCACGCTGCGCCTCATCGTGTTCGACATCGATCCTGACACGCAGGCCAAGTCGATCAAGGACATCAAGGAGCAGGAAGTCTACATGGGCGACATGCCGCTCATGACCGACAACGGCACCTTCATCGTCAATGGCACCGAACGCGTCATCGTCAGCCAGATGCACCGCTCGCCCGGCGTGTTCTTCGATCACGACAAGGGCAAGACCCATTCTTCCGGCAAGCTGCTTTTTGCGGCTCGCATCATTCCGTATCGCGGTTCGTGGCTCGACATCGAGTTCGACGCCAAGGACGTTGTGCACGCCCGCATTGACCGCAAGCGCAAGCTGCCGGTCACATCGATCTTTTACGCGCTGGGTATGGATGGCGAGGAGATCCTCAATCGCTTCTATGATCGCGTCCTTTATCAGCGGCACAAGGATGCCTGGCGTATTCCGTTCGAGGCCGAACGGATGAAGGGTTACAAGGCCACTGTCGAATTGATCAATGCCGATACAGGTGAGGTTGTTGTCGAGATCGGCAAGAAGCTGGTCGCCCGTCAGGCGCGTCTCCTGGCAGAGAAAGGCCTCAAGTTCCTTCGCGCTGTCGACGAGGACCTGATCAGCCAGTACGTCGCGGATGATATGGTCAATCCCACGACCGGGGAAATCTATGCCGAGGCCGGTGACGAAATTTCCGAGAAGCTGCTTGTGGCACTCACCGATGCAGGGTTTGACGAAATCCCTGTGCTCGACATCGACCACATGACCATCGGGCCCTACATCCGCAACACGCTCAACGTGGACAAGAATTCGTCCCGCGAGGAAGCGCTCTTCGACATTTACCGTGTGATGCGCCCAGGCGAGCCGCCGACCGTCGAGTCTGCGCAGAAGATGTTCGAATCGCTGTTCTTCGATTCAGAACGCTATGATCTGTCCGCCGTTGGCCGTGTGAAGATGAACATGCGCCTCGACCTGCAGGCAGAGGACACCGTCCGGATTTTGCGCAAGGATGACATCCTGGCCGTTGCCAAGGCGCTGGTTGATCTGCGCGACGGCAAGGGCGAAATTGACGACATCGATCACCTTGGCAACCGCCGTGTGCGTTCGGTGGGTGAATTGATGGAAAATCAGTATCGCCTTGGCCTGCTCCGCATGGAGCGCGCCATCAAGGAGCGGATGTCGAGCGTCGATATCGACACCGTGATGCCGCAGGATCTGATCAATGCCAAGCCAGCGGCAGCCGCCGTGCGCGAGTTCTTCGGATCATCGCAGCTGTCGCAGTTCATGGACCAGACAAACCCGTTGTCGGAAGTCACTCACAAGCGTCGTCTTTCGGCACTTGGACCAGGTGGTTTGACGCGTGAGCGCGCCGGCTTCGAAGTGCGCGACGTTCACCCGACCCATTATGGTCGCATCTGCCCGATCGAGACGCCGGAAGGTCCGAACATCGGCCTGATCAACTCGCTGGCGACGTTCGCGCGCGTCAACAAGTATGGTTTCATCGAGACGCCGTTCCGCAAGGTGCGTGACAGCCAGGTCACGAGCGAAGTCGTGTATCTGTCAGCCATGGAAGAGGCCAAGCACAATGTTGCACAGGCCGATGCCAACATGGACAAGGACGGCAAGCTGACCGAAGATCTGATTGTCTGCCGCCACGCCGGAGAAGTTATCGTCGTGCCGGTTGACAAGGTCGACCTCATGGAAGTGTCACCCAAGCAGCTTGTCTCGGTTGCCGCCGCGCTTATTCCGTTCCTTGAGAACGATGACGCGAACCGCGCCCTGATGGGTTCGAACATGCAGCGTCAGGCTGTGCCGCTGGTCCGCGCCGATGCGCCTTTTGTGGGCACCGGCATGGAGAGCGTGGTGGCGCGTGATTCAGGTGCCGCGATTGGCGCTCGCCGTGCGGGCATCATCGACCAGATCGATGCCACCCGCATCGTGGTTCGTGCGACAGAGGAAACCGACCCGACCAAGCCGGGCGTCGACATCTACCGGATGATGAAGTTCCAGCGCTCGAACCAGTCGACCTGCATCAACCAGCGTCCGCTGGTGCGTGTCGGCGACATCGTGAAGAAGGGTGATATCATCGCCGATGGTCCGTCGACGGATCTTGGCGAGCTTGCCCTTGGGCGCAACGTGCTCGTCGCGTTCATGCCGTGGAACGGCTACAACTTCGAGGATTCGATCCTTCTCTCCGAGAAGATCGTTTCGGAGGACGTGTTCACGTCGATCCATATCGAAGAATTCGAGGTCATGGCCCGCGACACCAAGCTCGGACCAGAGGAAATCACCCGCGATATTCCGAATGTGGCGGAAGAGGCCCTCAAGAACCTCGACGAAGCTGGCATTGTCTATATCGGCGCGGAAGTCGCCGCTGGTGACATCATGGTCGGCAAGATCACGCCGAAGGGCGAAAGCCCGATGACGCCTGAAGAGAAGCTTCTTCGCGCCATCTTCGGTGAGAAGGCCTCCGATGTTCGGGACACCTCGCTGCGCGTGCCTCCGGGCGTGCAAGGTACCATCGTCGAAGTTCGCGTCTTCAACCGTCATGGTGTTGACAAGGACGAGCGTGCTCAGGCGATCGAGCGCGAGGAAATTGAGCGCCTTGCCAAGGACCGTGACGACGAGCAGGCCATTCTGGACCGTAACACTTACGCGCGTCTTGCCGGCGTGTTGGACGGCAAGGTCGGCCTTGCTGGCCCCAAGGGCTTCAAGAAGGACACGGTCCTCAACAAGGAAGCCATGGCGCAGTATCCGCGCTCGCAGTGGTGGATGTTTGCCGTCGGCGACGACGCGCAGATGTCCGAAATGGAAGCTATGCGCAAGCAGTACGACGAGTCCAAGAAGCGTCTTGAACAGCGCTTCCTCGACAAGGTTGAAAAGCTGCAGCGTGGCGACGAACTTCCGCCTGGCGTGATGAAGATGGTCAAGGTCTTCGTCGCCGTGAAGCGCAAGATCCAGCCCGGTGACAAGATGGCAGGCCGCCACGGCAACAAGGGCGTGGTGTCCAAGATCGTTCCGGTCGAGGACATGCCGTTCCTGGCCGACGGCACTTATGCCGACATCGTGCTCAACCC
>JANMIB010000392.1:0-11274 GCA_031375605.1 Allobosea sp.
GCCGGGCCGGAAGAGGAGCGCATCGCCGACAAGTTCGCCCGTGACAATGACGATTACCGCTCGATCATGGTCAAAGCCTTGGCAGACCGGATCGCCGAAGCCTTCGCCGAGCGCATGCACCAGCGCGTCCGCAAGGAGTTCTGGGGCTATGCGGCGGACGAGACCGTCACCAACGACGAGTTGATCCTCGAGCAATACCAGGGCATCCGCCCTGCCCCCGGCTATCCGGCCCAGCCTGATCACACTGAAAAGGCAACGTTGTTCAAATTGCTGGACGGTGAGAAAAACTCGGGCGTGAAGCTGACCGAGAGCTTCGCCATGTGGCCCGGCTCGTCCGTGTCGGGCCTCTATCTCTCCCACCCGGATGCCTATTATTTCGGCGTGGCGAAGGTCGAGCGCGACCAGGTCGAGGACTATGCCGCGCGCAAGAACATGAGCATCTTCGAAATCGAACGCTGGCTCTCGCCGATCCTGAATTACGATCCGGTGGCATATCGGGTGGAGGCGGCGGAGTGAGGACCTTCATCGCGATTGTCTTGGCACTTTGGCCATTGCTGCCTGCGAGGGTTTGGGCGCAATCGGGCAAGCCCTCCTGGACCGAAACCAAGTGCATCCGCTACAAGGCTGCATGGGGCGAACTGGTCACGCAGCGCGGGCTTGCGGGACTTGGACCGGATTTTCTGAAACGGCATCAGGACTTCATCGAAGCCGGATGCCGCTCATCCACCCATGTCTGTCCGCGCACGGATGGTGAGCTTGAAGTGGCTGACATGATGGTGATCGCCGCGCTCAATGGCGGCATGGCCAGCACGTTTCCGCCGTTTTCCTGCAAGAAATGATAGAAGGGCCGATCCACCCCGCCCGCGGACCATCCACCCGGTACGACATCAAGCTGTTTTGCGAGCCTTTTCGATTTGTGCCAAATGCGACACCATCAAGGAAATGATGAGCCGCGCATCGTCGGGCAGCGCTGAAATCTTCCACAACAGGTCAACAAGCTCTTTGTCTTCAGCAAGATAGCTGAGCTGAGCCGTGCGGTTTGTGATGCTGTCGAGAGAAAGTGCATTCATGTGAAGACGCCTGAATCAAATTGTTGATGAAAACGCTGATCACATTGCCCCCGGCAGTGTAACGAACTCCCGCACCCACACATATCACCGTCCAAACAGCAACCGATTCAAACCCGAAGCAGCTGCATAAAATACAACTATTGCGAGCAGCCTGCGTTGGCAAGCCCCCCAGATTTTACGGGTTGATGCCGCTGCGAATAGGCAGATAATTGATAAATAGTAGAGCATCTTGCGGTTTCTATTCGCGTATTTTGCGCAAGTATACGGATACAACGCGAATTTACAGTGAATTCTGGCGTTCTTCTAAACGAAGAGCAAGGCGACAAACGAATTGCCATTCCACATCAACCGGATATTACATACAACCGAAGCGAGTAATTATGACAGATCAATCTGGTTGGTCAGCAGAGCTCGCATCACCGCCTCGGTGCGGTTGTTCGCTTCGAGCTTGCTCACAGCATTGGCTATGTAGTCATTCACGGTGTGCTCGCTGATCGTCATGATGCTAGCAATATCCTTGCTTGAACGCCCGAATGCGATCCATCCAAGGACTTGCCGTTCACGCGGAGACAGTTCGCCCTTGCTGACAAAGGTGCCGCCTGATTTGTCGCTAAGGTTGGTTGAACCTTGAATGACGTTGATGCGACCGGCAAAATGTTGGGCAATCAGATGCAGCAACAACATCTCCACCGGGCTCACGTTGATGCCCCAACCGCCAAGATAGAGGACGCTACGCCCTTGGAACGCCTCTATGATGGGCAAGCAAATGCCGCTGTCACATCCATTATCAAGGCGCAGATTCTTGAGTTGGTACTGCACGGGATCTTCATCCCCATACCAGGACAGATCCCACGCAAATGGCTCCGTGGCCGTGCGTGATTTTTTCACAACCGGATCGGCGTGAAACAGCTCCGGTGCCTGAAACCTCGCTTGAGCCGAATCACTCCATGTGCCGCACACCAGCGCGTGTAAAAACAAAGATTTGACACGTCGAATAATGGCAAATGAATAACCTTTGAAACCCAGCGTGCTGACGAATGAAAGCAGACAATTTCGCAAATCATGGACAGAGCCAGCGTTATTCAATTCCTCAGTGCACACTAAAAAATCTGAGAATACTTTTTGATCAATATTTATCAAAAACTTGCCAATCTTGATCTAATCGCCGGAAGCTCTAAACGTTCACAGCCCTCAACGTGACATTTTATGACAGAAAAACGCCTTTAACCTTAGAATTAAATTTCATTAAATTCGGTTTTTTGCAAGATTTATTTCACAATACTGAAGCCATCACTCGCGCCTCAGCGCCTCGATCGGGTCAAGTCTTGCCGCCCGCCGCGCGGGATAGAATCCGAAAAATACCCCCACAAGCCCCGAAACACCCACCGCGATCAGCACCGATTCCGGCGAGACCAGCACTGGCCAGCCAGCCGTGCGCGCAATTGCCACAGTGATGCCAAGACCAAGCGCAACCCCCAAGGCCCCGCCAATCGAGGCCAGCGTTGTCGCCTCGATTAGGAACTGCGCCAGCACGTCGCGCGGTCTGGCACCCACGGCGAGTCTGAGTCCGATCTCGCGCGTGCGCTCGGTCACGGACACCAGCATGATGTTCATGATGCCGATGCCGCCCACCAGAAGTGACACTGCGGCAACAGCGGCCAGCAGGAATGACAGCGTGTTGGCCGTCGCCGTGGCGGTGTTGGCGATCTCCGTGAGGTTCCGGATCGAGAAATCGTCCTCGGCTTCTTCCGTCAGCCTGTGGCGCTGGCGCAGCAGCGCGCGGATTTCCTCGATGCCGTTGGCCATCCCCGCTTCCTGGTCGAACTTGACGAAGACAGAGGCAACCGAACGGTCCTTGGCATAATTCCGGCCCATGATGCGGCGACGGCCGGTTTCCAGCGGCACAAAAATCACATCGTCCTGATCCTGCCCGAAGGCTGACTGGCCCTTGGCGGCAGCCACCCCGATGACCTTGAAAGGCGTGTTGCGCACGCGGATGATCTGGTCGAGCGGATCGTCGGAGCCGAACAGCGTGCGCGCAACCGTCTGCCCGAGGATGGCCACGATCTCCCCGCGCCTGAGTTCGTCAGGGTCGAACATCCTGCCGACGGGAACATCCCATTCGCGCGCCTCGAAGAAATCATTGTCCACGGCCTGGATGCCGGTCGACCAGTTCGTGCCCTGGAAAATCGCCTGCGCCTGTGTCCGGATAAAGGGCGCGGCGGCGCCGATGCTCTCGATCTCGCGCTTGATGGCGCGGGCGTCCTCGTCGGTCAGCGAGGACGATGCCCCCGCCCCCAGCCTGACGCCGCCAACCTGCACGTTTCCGGCCGAGATGATGGCAAGGTTGGCCCCCAGCGACCTGATCTGGTCGTTGACGCGGGCCTTGGCGCCAGACCCGATCGCCACCATCGCGATCACCGCCGCGACACCGATGATGATGCCCAGCATGGTCAGAATGCTGCGCAGGGCGTTGGCCGAAATCGCCTGCAGGGCAGATCGGAGCGCCTCCATGAAGCTCATGATGCAGCCTCCGCCAGAAGCTCTTTCAAGCCATCCTCGGCGCGGACCGGCTCCTGCCGCGTGTCAGACATGATGCGCCCGTCGCGGAACCGCACCACCCGCCTGGCATGGCGCGCCACTTCCGGAGCATGGGTCACGATCACCACCGTCACGCCATCGCGGTTGAGGTGCTGGAACAGCGCGAGGATGTCGAGCGCGGTCTTGCTGTCGAGCGCGCCGGTGGGCTCATCCGCCAGCACCAGCTTTGGATCATTCACCAGCGCCCGCGCAATGGCGACACGCTGTTGCTGCCCGCCGGACAGTTGCATGGGGCGGTGATGCCAGCGGTCGGCCAGCCCGACCCGCGCCAGCGCTTCCAGCGAGCGCTGGCGCCGGGCCTTGGCATTGAAGCCGGCATAGAGCATCGGCAACTCGGCATTGGTGGCGGCATCCGCGCGTGGCAGGAGGTTGAACTGCTGGAAGACAAAGCCGATTTTCTGGTTGCGCAAGGCGGCAAGGCCGTTGGCATCAAGCTGGTCCACCATCACGCCGTCGAGCTTGTAAGAACCGCCCGTCGGCTTGTCGAGGCAACCGATCAGGTTCATCAGCGTGGACTTTCCCGAACCTGACGGGCCCATGATCGCGACCATGTCGCCAGCCTCGATGTCAAGATCGATGCGGTCCAGAGCCACCACGCGCCCGGCATCCAGATCATAGACCCGTGAAAGCTCGCGCGCTTCGATGAGGGCCATCAGCCGTGCCTAAAACAGACGCGGGCTGCGCGGCGCAGCGGCGGCCGGCTGCGCGGAACGCAACGGACCGCCACCCGTGATCAGGTTTGCGCCCGGAGCAAGATCAGCGCCGATGATCTCGGTCATCGCGCCATCTGTCACACCCAGCCTCACGTCGATGCCGCGTGGCTGGCCATCCTCACCCAGGACATGCACGCGTCCGGGCGTCGTGTCACGCTGGCGCTGACGGCCCTGTTCGGCGAACGACTGCACGATTTTCTCATAACGGGCGCGTCGTTCCGGATCGAGGGCTTCGGCGATCTTCCGGCTGTTGTCGCGCCGCATGAGCTGTGCATTGCGGCGGATTTCCTCGGGGCTTGCGCCTTGCCGTTCGGCACGGAGGCGTTCGCGGCCCTCCTCAAGAATGGCATCGATGGCCTTGATCTGCTCGGGCGTGGGCTTGACATCGTTGATGATGCGCTCGCGCATCACCTGCGCCGCGCGGTTGCCGGCATTGCCGCCGGGCCCCTGCGCAAACGGGCCGGGATCATCCTGCGCTACCGAGCTTGCTGCCACCAGCGTGGCCGTGTTGACCGGCTTGAATCTGATCGCGGCATTGGGCGCACGCAGCACATTGGCGCGCTCGTCGGTGATGATCTGCAGGTTGGCCGTCATCCCCGGCAACAGGGCCATGTCCTGATTGCTGACAGTGATCACACCCGTATAGGTCACGACATTCTGCACCGTTTGTGCGCCAAGCCTGACCAGCTTCACGGCTCCCTCGAAGGTCCGGTTCGGAAAGGCGTTGACCGTGAACGAGACCTTCTGGCCGGGCTTGATGCGCCCCACATCGGCCTCGTCGATGTTTGAATAAATCTCGATCTCGCGCAGATCCTGCGCCACCGTGAACAGCGTCGGCGATGAAAGCGATGCCGCAACCGTCTGGCCAAGCTCGATCTGGCGCTGCACCACGACCCCGTCGACCGGCGAGCGGATGTCTGTGTTGGACAGGTCGATCTCGATGTCCTTCAGCCGTGCCTGACGTTGCAAAAGCACCGCATCGGATGCCGCAACCTGGGCTGTCGCTAGGGCAATATCCGCATCAAGCCCCAGAATTTCTGCGCGCGCAGACGCATTCTGCGCATCAACGGAGGCCAGTTGCGATGTCTGCACGTCGACCTGGGTTCTTGCGGCATCAAACACGGCACGCGAACCGGACCCGGATTTGAACAGGTCGGATTGCCGCTCAAGCGTTCGGCGGTTCTCTGCCAGCGTCGCCTCGGCGCGGGCGCGCTGGGCCGCGATGTCCCGCAGGTTGGCATCGGCCCGTAGCCGGGTGGCGCGGGCACGCTCGATCTGAGCCCGCTTGACCCCCAGATCAGCCTGCGCCGCAGCAACCTCGGCGGCAGCCCCGTCCCGCCGCGATCTGATCTGCTCCGAGAACAAGCGCGCAACGATCTGCCCGGCCTTCACCTGCGTGTTGAAATCAACCAGGATTTCGACGATCAACCCTGAAAGCTGCGAGCCCACGAGCACAGTGGACACAGGGGTCAATGTCCCCGTTGCACGCACTGACGCGATGATCGGCCCGCGATCAATGCTGGCAAGCCGAAAGGGCGGATCGTTGCGGTTGCTGCCTGAAACCGAATAGGCATAGCCGCCAGCAGCCGCAGAAAGCAGCACGACAAGCACACCGGGCCAGAGCCAACGTTTCAAAGCCATGTCCTAAAAGCCGCACGGATTGTTCGCAGCTCAGAAGACAATTGTATCACTCTTTCGATCTGGAAAAAGGCAGATGTTCATGACAAATCGGCAATGTTGACGCAGCACTTGAAGGAGCTCAGGCGACGTTGACATCAACCTGTGCGATCAGATCACGCAGCGTGGTGATGGTCGACGCGTCTGCCACGCCGTCCACCCGCTCTTGCCGCCAGTGTCGCTGGAAAGCAGCCACCACAGCTTCGGTCCTGTCGCAAAAGTCACCTGTGACAGGCACTCCGTAGCCGAACATCGCGAACATGGCCTGCAGCGCCTCCACAGGAGCACCGCTGTCACCGCGCCCGAAAAACCGTCCACTCCTGATCGGCGCAGGTTTAACCCACAGGCCAAGACCAGCTTCCGCAAGCCGAGCCCAGGAGAAATGTTCACCCGGATCGATCTTCCGTCCCGGCGCGACATCAGAATGTGCCAGCACCCGTTCGGGCGGAATGTGCCAGCGCGCGCAGATATCGCTGCAAAGCGCGATGGTGGCGGCCATCTGCACATCCGGATAGGCAGGCAATCCGCCCGGATGCCCCGGATTGGCGATCTCGATGCCGATTGAGCACGAATTGATATCCGTTTCGCCATGCCATGAGGAAAGCCCGGCATGCCAGGCCCGGCGGCTTTCCGGCACCAGTTGCAAGGCGTGGCCGTTCTCGAACACGAAGTAATGTGCCGAGACATTGGAAACCGGATTGCACAGCCATTGCAGGGCCTGCCCGGCCTCCGGCATGCCTGTGTAGTGCAGGATCAGCATGTCAGGGCTTCGGTCTTCACGACCATCGGCAAGCTTGCGCGGCCCGTGATGGGGAGACGCAAACACCTTGGCCGCGCATGTGCTGTCAGGCTTGATCGCAGCGGCCATGTGCATGCTCAATCCTTGGTTCCATTCGGGGCCTTGGTTCCATCCGGGGCCTTGGTTCCATCCTGGCGTCAGTCCGTGGATCGGGATGGTGCTTCGGATGCAGGTGTCGGCAACCGGGCCTGAGACGGCTGCTGAATGCGCCCCGGCTCGCGCGTAATCCGCTCCCAGGCTGCATTGATGGCGCTCATGCGCGCCGTGGCGATGCTGACGGCTTCCGGCGGCATGCCGCGCGCAATGGCCCTGTCAGGGTGATAGGCCGCGACCAGACGCAGCCATGCACTGCGGATGTCTGCCGTTGCCATGCTCCGGGCTACACCCAGAACGACATAAGGATCATCCGCCCTGCGCACGTGCCGGGCCTCGATTTGGGCAAACCGGGCATCATCAAAGCCGAAGATGCCGCTGACCGCCATAAGATAATCGTGCTCGGCATCGTGCAGAACCCCGTCTGCAGCAGCAACATGAAACAGGCCGTCAAGCACATCTTCCAGAAGCGCTGGCTCGTCACCGAACAGGTCGGAAAGTTGCCGTGCATAGGCCTCGAAGCCTGCTGTCGTTGCTTTTGCCAGATCGAACAGGGCCTCGATGCGCGGCATGTCCGCGTCAGCAGCATTGATGATGCGGCGGAAAGCCACCACCTCTTCACGCGTCACAACGCCATCAGAGCGTGCCATCTTGGCAGAGAGCGCCACAATGCCTGTCGTAAAAACAATCGACCGGTCGGGCGCAGCAAACAGCCCGCCTTCCCGGTCGACAAGAACATGCCCTGCAACGATACCGATCAGCGCGCCAAGCGGACCGCCGATGGCCAAACCAAGACCTGCGCCACCAAGTTTTCCCCACAGGGAGTTCCACATGGCACGGCCCTGATTCAAGTGGCGCGGTCAGATGGCAAGGTCAGTAGCGGTAGCAATAACCATCGCTGGCGAGATACGTGCCGCGTGGGCAACGGCCGGAACTGGTCGGGGTCGTGGCAGCGCCAATCACGGCACCGCTAACGGCACCAATGGCTGCACCAGCCGCAACACCGCGCGAGCCTGCAACAGCGCCGCCGAGCAAGGCACCTGCGCCTGCGCCGATCAGGCCGCCACCAACCGCACGTTCACCAGGTGAATTGCACGCAGCCAGCGAAAGGCCAACGACCGCAAGTGCCAAAATCTTCTTCATGTTCTCAACTCCCTGTTCTTTTTCGCGGCCAGGCAAAGCCTGCCGCAATAACCAGTCTGCGCATGTGAAACTGTCAGAATTCAGACGGCTCGACGACAAACCGAACGCACCGATCCGGCTATTGTTCCCTGATGAATCATCAGTCACAACTCGAATACTAAACAGGCTGCCCTCGTAAAAAGCTAGAGCCTGCCCCGCAAAACGGGAACAGGTGACCGAGCCGCCATCACAAGGGCACGCGGCCCTCATCCTTGACCTTGTCCAGCGCCAGCGTAGTGCGCACGTTTCGCACGTTTGTCAGCGCGGTCATTTCGCTGACAAAGGCCTGAAACGCCTTCATGTCATGGGCCACGCACATCAAGAGGAAGTCCATGTCACCCGAGATCGTCCAGCACTGCCGCACCATCGGCATGGCGCGCACATGGCTTGAAAAGGCCTCCAGATCAGGCCCGGCCTGGCTTGCCAGATGCACGAAGGCAAAGAAAGAAACCTCGAAGCCGAGCTTCTTTTCGTCCACAAGCGCCCGGTATCCGGTGATGACACCGGCCTCTTCCAGCGCGCGGACACGGCGCAAGGCCGGCGGAGGCGACATGCCGAGCCGATGCGCCAGCTCCACATTGGTCATGCGGCCGTCGCCCTGAAGCGCTTTCAGGATCGTGAGATCAGTCTCATCAAGCCGGGACGGCACGTTGGGCACTCTTTCCTGATAAGGCAAAACTGCCAAGCATGTTGCCTTCAACACACAAAACTCAAAATACCCTGTTGCCCTCAACATGCAGCAATCAACATGCCATTGCAGCCAGGGAGCAACTGCTGCTGGAATAGCGGCGCAATCTTTGCCACACAAGCGCTTCCAAACCTCTCAGGACACATCGCCCGTGACGCCGACAAGCTGGATCATCACAGACGGCAAGGCTGGCGATCTCGCGCAGTGCGTCGGTGTGGCAGAGGCCATGGGCCTCGCCCCGAGCGCGCGCGTGGTCAGGCCGCAAGCGCCCTTCACATGGCTCATGCCGCGCGGACCGATCGATCCGCGAGAGGGTCCAGGCAAGCCAAACAGTCCGGTCGCGCCACCCTATCCTGACATTCTCATCGCATCCGGTCGCAGGGCCGTGCCTTACCTGCGCGCTGTCAAGACACTCTCGCGCGGCCAGACCTTCACGATCTTCCTCAAGGATCCGCGCACCGGCCCAAAAACAGCGGACTTCATCTGGGTTCCGGCCCATGATCGCTTGCGCGGGCTCAATGTCATGACCACGCTGACCTCGCCGCACAAGGTAAGCCGGGCTGCACTGGCTGTCGCACGCAGCCATCCGCCCCCGCAGATCGCCGCGCTCAGGCATCCGCGTGTTGCTGTTCTGGTCGGCGGTGACAGCCGCCATCACCGGTTCAAGCCCGATGACATCACGCGCTTTGCGACCAGCCTGTCAAAGCTGGCAGCAACGGGCGCATCACTGATGGGGTCGCGCTCGCGGCGCACGCCAGAGGCGCTGGTGACAAGCGTGGCAGGCATCTTCCGGCAGAGCGGCGGCTGGTGGTGGGATGGCGCAGGAGATAATCCCTACATGGCGCTGCTGGCCAATGCCGATGCCATCGTCGTCACCGCTGACAGCGTCAACATGATCGGAGAGGCCGCCGCAACCGGCGTTCCGGTGCTGGTGTTCGAGCCATCTGGCGGACATGGCAAGATCGGCAAGTTCCTCAACGGGCTGGCTGATCACGGAAGTGTGCACCGCTTCGACGGTAACCTTGTCGGGCACCCCTACGAACCCTTAGATAGCACACAAGAGATTGCGCAGGCGGCACTCATGGCCTTCGCGGAACATCGCAAGACATACGGGCCTTGAGACCCGTCCGGAGACGAAAGACATGGCCCATATTCACGCCAGGATGATGATTGTTGGCTCCGGCCCGGCCGGCTACACGGCTGCCATCTATGCCGCCCGCGCCATGCTGGAGCCGGTGATGGTGTCTGGCTTCCAGCCCGGCGGCCAATTGATGATCACCACGGATGTCGAAAACTTTCCCGGCTTTGCGGATGTCATCCAGGGTCCGTGGCTGATGGAGCAGATGAAAAAGCAGGCCGAGCATGTCGGCACGAAGATGGTATCGGACCACATCTCGAAAGTTGACCTGAGCGGCCACCCCTTCCGTCTCTGGGGCGATGGCGGCGACACCTATTCGTGCGAGGCTCTGGTGATTTCCACAGGCGCGCAGGCCAAGTGGCTCGGTATTCCGTCAGAGCAGAGCTTCCAGGGCTTCGGTGTTTCAGCCTGCGCCACCTGCGACGGTTTCTTCTTCAGGGGCCGCGAGGTCGTGGTGGTCGGCGGCGGCAATTCGGCGGTGGAGGAAAGTCTCTATCTCGCCAACCTTGCCTCCAAAGTCACGCTTGTGCACCGCCGCGACAGCCTGAAGGCCGAACGCATCCTGCAGGACCGCCTGCTGAAGCATCCGAAGGTCGAGGTCATCTGGGATAGCGCCGTTGACGAGATCTGCGGCGTGCTGCCGGGCGGCGAAGGCACGCAAGATGGGCAAACACCCGGTGTCACCCACGTGCGCCTGAAAAATCTCAAGACCGGCATGCTGTCAGATGTAAAGACCGACGGCGTGTTCATCGCCATCGGCCACCAGCCCTCGACCGATCTGTTCAAGGGCCAGGTCGCCATGAAGGACAGCGGCTACATCATCACCAAACCCAATTCGACCGCGACCAGCCTCCCGGGCGTGTTCGCCGCGGGCGACGTGGCCGACGATGTCTTCCGCCAGGCGGTGACTGCGGCAGGCCTTGGCTGCATGGCCGCGCTTGAAAGCGAGAAGTGGCTGGCAGCCCAGGAGAGCGGCAGGATGGCAGCGGAGTGATGTTTTTCCGCTTCAGCAGCGGCATGTCGCCCCGGGTCTGATCCGGGGCTGGTCGAAGCGCCGCGAACGCTGGGCTGCAAGGACACGTTCACAGCGCTCCCGTATCAAGTCCGGGAGCAGGCAACATGCGAAGACGTGCAACCCGCCGTCCTCGCAGTGGTTCCCACCTGCGCATGATCACACCCATCAGCGTTATTCATCGATGACAGCCTCTCCATCAGCTTGACGAAGAAACCCTTTCCGCCGCACCATGCAAAAAACGCATGCTGGGACTGCGGCGTCTGGACAGCATCGCTGGAATTTCGGGGCTTGGGCTGAC
>JANMIB010000419.1:0-6857 GCA_031375605.1 Allobosea sp.
GTCGGCTTCTTGCTGCCCGTCGCGGTGAAATGGGTGATGGCGCGAGACGCTGGCCGCCGATGAGCGGCATGGCCAGAGCATTGCGCACCAAAGCATGCCCTCGCAAGGCGAGGATGGGTCCCGATTTTGTGCAAGAGCAAAGCGGAATGATCCAGCAACGCAGATCAGGTATCAGGCCGTCTCCGCTGCTGCAGGGCGCGAGATATGTGATCGCATTCGGGCGTGGTCCAGAAGTCTGGCATGAAGGTCGGCATCTGCATCGCAGGCACCTGTGCGGATGAGGGCCGCAACGTCGTCTGTGCCGGCTTGATGAGCCAGATCGTCTGCAGCAAGCCTGAGCTTGTCAGCCATGGCGATTTCCCTGATCACCATGCGCAAGGCGCTGGCTGCCATCAACGTCTTGAAGCGGGCTTCTCCGGTGAGCTGTGGCGCGATCTCGCGTGACAGCGTGGCCTCCACGGCTTGCAGCAGATCAGCGCCTGTTGTTTCAGGTTTCATGCAAGCCTCCAGCTGTCTGGTGCCGTCATGGCCAGAACGGCATGTTCCAATTCTGCGGCAATGCGCCCTGTCAGTGCATGTTCCAGCGAAAGTTCGGCACCTGATGAATGTCGCACCCCTTGCTGCAAGGCGATCACGGCCCAGCGGATATGCGCCATGACCTCCCAGAAAAACACGGCTTGCAGGCTGACAGGGTCGCCCCCGGCTGCTGTGTAGCCTTTGTGGAACGACGCGCGCGTGCCGATGCCGCCCGCTTCGAGATCAACCCGCCCGAAGCGCCAGCACCGGGCACAGAACCAGCCAAGATCGGACATGGGGTCGCCCCAGCCTGCGAACTCCCAATCGAGGATGGCTGTCAGACCGGACGCATCGACCATGTAGTTGCCGGTGCGAAAGTCACGGTGGCACAGCGTGATCCGCGCTGGCGAAGGCATATGCTGTTCCGCCCACCTCATCGCCCATTCCAGTGCCGGTCGGCGCGCCTGCATGACATCAAGCGCTGCCCGCATCTGCCCGATCTCGGCATGTGCAGGGTTCGCCGGCGGCTTTCCCAGGAACGCAAGGTCATCTCTTGGCGGCCTGATCGCGTGGATCAGCGCCAGTTCGCGGCCGAGCCGCTCCGTCAGAGCCTCGCGGTCGCCTCCAAGTGCCATGTCCTTGACGATCCTTGGCCCCAGACCGACCCCGTCAACCTTGGCCATCACGGCAAAAGGGCCGCCCAGCACGGACGCATCTTCGCAGAACGCGAGGGGTGTCGGCACCAGCACGCCCGCCTTGTGCGCAGCCATGATCAGGGCAAATTCATCGGCGCGGCTGTGGCTGACGGAAAGCGTGGCTGCGGCATCCTTGCGGATCACGAGCGCACGGCCTGTGCCGCCAATGACGGCATCGATCAACCAGTTTTCCTGGATGGCTCCGCCGCTGAGCTTGGTGGAACCATTGATCCTGGCCTCCTGCCCGAGGACGCCCGTGAGCCAGACGCCGAGCCTGGACTGTGCCAGCGCCTCCATGCCTCAACCCCAGGCCCAGAAGTTGTCGCCCCTGCTGCGGTAGGCGTTGGCCAACACCATGGCATGAACCTCGGACGCGCCATCGACCAGCCGCGCCTGCCGCGCGTAGCGATAGATCCATTCCAGCACGGTGTCCTTGGAATAACCCTTCGCACCTGTCAGTTGGATGGCGGTGTCCGCGCAAAGTTGCAGTGTGTCAGCCACCTGGACCTTCGCCATCGAAACCTCTGTCTTGGCGTGACTGCCTTGATCCAGCGCCCAGGCCGCCTTCATGGTCAGGAGCCGCCCGATCTCGATGGCGCTGGCGGCCTGGCCCAGTTTGATCTGCACGCTTTCACGGTCAGCCAGCAAGATGCCGAAACCTTCGCGGGTGTTGACGTAATCCTGTGCGATTTCGAGGCAGCGCTTGGCAAGTCCGAGCCAGCGCATGCAGTGGGTAAGCCGCGCTGGTCCCAGCCTGATCTGGGTGACTTTCAGGCCGTCACCAACCCCCATCAGCACATTGTCGTCGCTGACCTCGAGCCCATCGAACAGCAACTCGCAGTGTCCGCCGTGTTCTTCCGGTCCCATGATGGGGATGCGCCGGACAATGTGCCAGCCCGGCTGGTCCTTGTGGAACAGAAAGGCTGTGAGGCCCTTGCGCGCATCATCGGATGTCCGCGCCATCAGGATGACATGCGAGGCGATGCCCGCTCCCGTGATGTACCATTTATGCCCGCTGATCACCCATTTTCCATCCCGCCGTTCGGCGCGGGTGCGGATCATGCCGGGGTCCGATCCGCCGCCCGGTGCAGGCTCTGTCATTGCAAAGGCGGAGCGGACATCGCCTCTGACGATGGGCATGAGCCAGCGCTCTTGCTGCGCCTGTGTGCCCACTTGGCTCAGCACGCGCATGTTGCCGTCGTCCGGCGCGGCGCAATTGAAGCAGACCGGGCCGAAGATCGAGCGGTTGGCCTCCTCATACATCGCGGCCTGGCCCATCATCGACAAGCCCATGCCGCCAAGCTGCACTGGAACCTGGGGCGACCACAGGCCAGCACCCCGCGCCCTTGCCTGCATGACAGCAAGCGCTGCCTGCGAAATGTTCTCGTGCTCGTCAAACGAGGCCGGGTCGCTTTCTAGAGGCAGGATATGTTCCGCCACGAACGCCCGCGTGCGCTGGCGGACTGTCTCAAGCTCAGGCGGCAGGGAAAAATCCATGGGCAAGTGGCCTTGAAGAGGATGTGTTTCCATCATCAGTGTCACCGCGTGCGAGCACGCGCAATCCCTGGAATATCACGCACAAAAGCGGTTGCCGATTTTGTGAGCCAACAATGCCTTCGACTGTTGCGATGAACATCCCGCATGACGATGGCGTCCATCTCCATGCGGGATGATCTTGTGGGCAATGCCAGTCCTACCAGGTCGCGTTGAGGCCCACGTAATAGGCACGGCCCGTCGTTCCGTAATCCTTGACCTCCTGATAGCGCGCGTCGGTCAGGTTCTCGGCCCGCACATAGGCGCTGAACGTGTCGTTGAACTGGTAGCTCACCCGCATGTCGAGCCGTGCATAGGGGGCCAGCTTCAGCCTTTCATTGCGGCTGGAGAAGCGCTCGCCCACCAGATAGAGGGTCGGTTCGATCGAAAGCTTGGGCAAGGGCGTGTAGACCAGCGAAAATTTGCCCTGATGCGCAGGCCTGCGTGCCAGCTTGAACTTCGTGGTCTCGTCGATGGCATCCAGATAGGTGTAGCTCGCACGCGCTCGCAGGACGCCTTCGACAATGATGCCGTCTGCGGCAAGCTCGATCCCTTGCGTGCGGGCACGTGCAACATTGACGTATTGCCCGACGGGTCCAAAGTTGCCCGCCACACCGCGTGTGAAATCGAAGTCGATCAGGTTGCGGATCTTGTTGTGGAACAAGGTGGCGGACAGGTTGAGACGGCCGTTGAGCAAAGACTGATCAATACCGACATCGAGACCGAGCGATTCCTCCGGTCTCAGGGCCGGATCACCCACACGGGTCGGACCATAGATCGAAAACTGCTGGTACAGCGAGGGGGCCTTTGCACCCGTGCCCAGCGATGCCCGGAGCTTGGTGGCGGTTTCGGGGATGCGGTAGGCTGCCGTCACGCGGCCTGTGACGAAGGTTTTCACATCCTCGATCTTGTCGACGCGCCCACCGATGGACAGGTCAAACCTGTCGCCAAGGTTGATCTGGTGCAGCGCAAAGACATTGTAGGCCGAGCGCTGATAGCTGGCACGTTCTGGCAGGTTGAACGAGTTCTGGCCCGGCCTGCTGGATGACTGCAGTGTTTCGTTCTCCAGCCCGCCGCCAAAGGTCAGCGAGCCAAAGCTGCCAAGGCGGGCAAGACCTTGGTACTCCGCACCATAACGCTGGCCGCGATAATCATAGCGGTTGTCTTCACGCGTCAGGCCGAAGCCGAAGTTGTAGCGCTGCACATCCTTGATCGCGCGGTCGGTCTGGTTGCCGAACAGCGTGACCTGATGGCGCAGCATCGAGCCAGCCGGGTCAATTGTTGCCCGTGCATAGCCGTTGACCAGCTGGGCATTGGTCCGCGACGGCGTATCCGGCAGATAGCCAAAACCGGCGAAGGCCGCATCATAACCGGCGTTGAAACTCCCGGCATACAGCCCGGCTTCAAGCTCGACGCCCTCTGTCACCCGCCATGAGAAGCGGGCGTTTCCTGCCAGCCGGTCATAGCCATCCTTGTCGAAGGGGCCGAACTGATAGAGCCGCGGAATGCGTGCGCCATAGCTCGAAAAGCCTTGCGAACGGACCCCGAGCAGGCCGAGCGAATAGGACACATCCTGTGTGCCGCCCGAAATGCTGGCGCGGGTGCCGATCGTGCCTTGGCTTCCGCCTTCGACCGTGATGCTGGTGCGGGCCGGGCCACGCCCTCTGCGGGTGATGATGTTGATCACGCCGCCAATGGCATCCGAGCCATAAAGTGCCGATTGTGGCCCGCGCAGGATTTCGATCCGCTCGACATCGGTGAGGGCAAGCGCGTTGAAATCAAACTCGCCAGCACCAGCCGACGGGTCGTTGACCCTGATTCCGTCGATCAGCACCGTGGTATGGCGGCTTTCGGCACCACGGATCTGCACATTGGCAAGTTGGCCTGGCCCGCCATTCTGGACGATGCCGAGACCAGGTTCGGCACGCAGCAGGTCCGCTACGGTTCCGGGTGTCGATTTTGCGATGTCTTCAGCCCGGATCACGCTGATGGCGGAGCCGGAGCGCTGGATGGCGAGCAGTTGCCGCGTCGCTGTCACAACCACATCGAGCGGGGGAGGGGATGCTTGCGGCTGATTCTGCGCAAAGGCAGATTGTACAAAAAAAGCATGCGAAATCGCGGCCACGCAAAGCGCAGCCGTCTTGGCAGATCGAGTCACGGTTTCTCCTGACCCCGGCCCACCGCCGGGAGAGTGTTGCACATGCTCTCGGCCGGTCTCCTGGCTCGTGGCTCAGACGTTCCGTCGCCCTTCCCAGCCCTTGTGAGGCCAGTGGTGATGCGACGAGAACTCGCCACTTACAGTTGCGGGGGCAGCCGCCGCATTGGACCAGATCTGGTCCTCACGACATTCCCTGTTTCACCTCTCCTTGACGAGAGGCACCGAAAGCACCTGCCATCAAACACAATGGCGTGAGCTTGGCAACCGCCTTCGGGAGATCGCCTCATCCGCATCGCGGGCTTGCATCGCTTGTCCGAAGCGCCACATGATAAAGCATGGACCACGACACAGCCTTGCTCGAAGCTGCGAACAGCCCAGGCCCTTTCGGGTTGCGGCAGGAGATGCGCTACCACCAGCTTGGCGAAGCCTTCTACACGCTGGTGCAGCCGGACATGGCGCAGGCCAGGCCGGTTCTGGTGCATGCCAGCAAGAGTGCTGCGGCCCTGATCGGGCTTGATGCCGCTGCGCTGGCCCATCCCGGTTTTGCCGCGACCTTCAGCGGCGCGCTGCCCCTGCCGGGTTATGCGCCGCTGGCGATGGTCTATTCCGGCCATCAGTTCGGCCAGTGGGCCGGCCAGCTTGGCGATGGCCGCGCATTGACCATCGGCCAGATACCGGGCGACGGGGGCGAGATCTGGGACATCCAGCTCAAAGGCGCTGGCAAGACACCGTATTCGCGTTTCGGCGATGGCCGCGCGGTGCTGCGCTCCTCGATCCGCGAATATCTGTGCAGCGAGGCCATGGCGGCGCTGGGGGTGCCGACCACGCGGGCGCTGTCGGTGGTGGCCACAGGCGCTCATGTGCTGCGCGAGACGGTGGAGCCCGGTGCCGTGGTGGCCCGGCTCCTGCGCTCAAATATCCGTTTCGGGCATTTTGAACACTTCCACCATGGCGGGCAGCCTGCTCGCGTGCGCGAACTGGCTGATTTCGTGATCGAGAGGCATTATCCGGCGCTGGCCGGGTTGCCTGATCGCCATGCGCTCTGGTTCGATGAGGTGGTGACGCGCACGGCGCATATGCTGGCGCACTGGCAGGCCATCGGTTTCGCCCATGGGGTGATGAACACCGACAACATGTCGATCTTGGGCGACACGCTCGACTACGGTCCGTTCGGCTTCCTGGACAGCTTCGAGCCCGGCTTCATCTGCAACCATTCCGACCATATGGGCCGTTATGCCTTCGGCAAGCAGCCTGGGATTGCCTTCTGGAATCTTCAGGCACTGGCGGTCGCGGTGCAGGGCGTGGTGGGATGGGACGCCATCAATGCCAGCCTCAAGCAGTTCATCGACCGCTTTGTGGCGCGCTATTCAGCCATGATGCGGGCCAAAATTGGATTGAGCGCGGGTGTTGCGGCTGACGCGGATCAAGGCGCGGGCCAGAATTTGGACAGCCATGCCGACAGCGATCTGGTCACGGACCTGCTGGCTCTGATGAAACGCTCCGGTGCCGATTACACCCTTGGCTTCAGGCTTTTGTCTGCCACCCATGACAGTCCCGGCAGGGCGGCCTGGACAGCTTTGTTCGATGACGAGGTGCGGGCTTCGGCCTTCGCCTGGCTTGACCGCTGGCAAGCCCATATCGCCAGGACCGACCCTGATTTCCGGCCCGTGCAGGCGCGCATGAACGCTGTGAACCCGAAATTCGTGCTGCGCAACTGGGTGGCGGAAAGCGCCATCCGCGCTGTGGAGGACCATGGCGACATCGCCGCGCTGGACCGCATCTTTCGCCTCGTGACCCATCCGTTCGATGAGCACGATGCGGACGATGCCATGTTTGCCGCGCCGCCCGCAGGCGACATGAGGGAGCTGGAAGTCTCGTGCTCGTCGTGAAAGACGGGCTTGCGATTGCAGGCAGGCGAGGCGTCATCCTATATCTGGTCAACGCCATCGATTCGG
>JANMIB010000428.1:0-6899 GCA_031375605.1 Allobosea sp.
CCGCCCAGACGAAGCGCGCGAACCAGGGCAGCAGATGCAAGAGATAGCCTGGCCGGATTGAGAGCGGCCCGGCCGGGTCAAACAACATGCGCGGGGCCTGCATCACCAGCTTGGGACTGGCCAATGGCATGATGTCGCCATGTGCGATCCAACCTGCATTGCCGGCAGATGGCGCACCCGTGCTGCGCTGGGCGCTGCCGTCGGGGTCCAGCAGGGTTACGCTGTGACCCTCATCAAGCAAGGCATGGGCGCAGGCTGTGCCGGTGATGCCGGCACCGATGATCAGGACGTGCATGGGAAGTTCCAGGTTTCGCGATCACACTACGGCGCTCGACCCGCCTGTGCCAACGCTGCAATCTGCATCCCGGATACGCGCATTTGTCACGAAAGGCTGGTGTTTCGCGCAGCGCTTCCCTACATGACGATGCAGAATGGCAAATCCAGCCCGATCTTGCCCCAATCGAGCACTCATGACAGCAAGAGCTACATTCGAGGCCGCAGAAGGCGGGATGCCGGGCGCAGTGTCATCGGCAGAGTTTCGGCAGGCAATGGCGCAGGTCACCGCCTCCGTGCATGTCATCACCACAGCGGTCAAGGGCTTGGCGCGTGCGGGCCTGACGGCGAGCGCTGTGACATCGCTGTCAGACGCGCCGCCCATGATGCTGGCCTGCATCCGCACCGACAGCAACACCCTGGCGCAGATCGAAACCAACGGCGTGTTCTGCATCAATACCTTGTCCGATGCTGACCAGGCCATCGCCGAGGCCTTTGCCGGACGCAAGGGGCTTGAGGGCGAGGACCGCTTTGGCTTGGGTGCTTGGGGAACGCTGGTCACGGGCTCGCCCGCGCTGGCGACATCGTTGAACTGCTTTGACTGCCGGTTGGTCGACATCCGCACCATGGCGACGCACCGCATCGTCATCGGCGAGGTGGTCGGGCTTGGCGGCAAGCAGGTTGGGCCAGGGTTGATCTACCGCAACAGGCTGTTCGGCACGTTTTGATCCTCATCCTTGCGGTCAACAGAAACCTTTGACGCATCCACGATCCTTATCCTGAGCCCGTCAAAGGATGAACTCCAGCCAGCACCATCTGAAACTCCTCCTTCGACGGGCTCAGGATGAGAATCATGAGCCGACAGGCCGCCGACATCGAACACAATGGTTGCGCGGCGGTTTTCAGGGAGGTGCAATCTGCAATCGGGTGCGCGGCCAGCAATCGCGCAGGTGATGTCGAGATAGTCACCGTAGCGATTGGTGCGTGCGCGCAGCACGGAATTGCAAAGGCCACTGCGTTGCTTGCGCCCCAGGCCACATCGGTTCCGAAAGTAGGGCGGTGCCCGGCCTGATAGGGCGCGCAGGTCCAGGTCTTCTCGCAGCCCATGGCCTCGTAGGCGCGCATCAGCGCTTTGCCATGTCGCGCGTCTGGCCGGTGAGGCGGCTTTGCGAACAGCCCATGAGGTCGAGTGCGCCCACATTCAACGTGGCGTGGATGGCGATCTTTGCACCAAGACGCACCAGCTCTTCGGCAAAAAAAGCGTCCCCGCATCGCCATGGTAAAGTGCCCGTCGATATGCGCCGACTGGACCGGGATCAGACGCTTTGCGCCGAGCAGCCGCCGCTTTCCGCTACGATGCGCATCGCCATGGCGCTGGCATCCTGCCCGGAAGGGATGGCGGCTTCTCCTGCTGAAAGGATGCCGATCACGCCTGAACCTGTCGAAAAATGCGATTGTAGTCATCAAGCGCAGCCGGCAACTGCTTGTGCGCCAGCAGCGCCGCATCAACGAAACGGCCCGCCGAGCCCAGATAGGCTTCAGGCTTGAAAAGAGCCGCCAGTTCCGCCGCTGCAAGATGCGGTGTGATCTGATCATCCTTTGCCAGAACGTCGTGCAGGTGCCTTTGCTCGGTGCTAGCCCGTTTGCAGGCATATTCAACAATGTGATGGGCTGCAAGCCGCCCGATCCTTGCACCCAGCGCCATCATCACGGCTTCCGCCATGATCAGGCCTTTCGTGGCATCAAGGTTCTCGCGCATGCGTTCGGGCCTCACCTCCAGTCCTTGCGCAAGTGTCGTGGCAGCCTTGAGGGCGCCACTGGTGATCCGGAGCAGCTCTGGCAGCGCCCGCCATTCGGCATGTCCGGAGCCAGCCGCGCGTTCATGCTCGTGCATCTGTGCGGCCAGGATGGTGGCGACGAGGCTTGGCGCTGCGATCGCGGCCCCCACCATCACGGCGGCGAGCACCGGATTGCGCTTGTGCGGCATGGTGGAGGAGCCACCACGGCCTGCTGCAGATGGCTCGAAAGCCTCCTGCACATCTGTCTGCATCATCAGGGTCATGTCCCGGCCGATCTTGCCGAGCGTGCCGCAAAGCAGGCCGCAGAACGCGGCAACCTCGCCGATGCGGTCGCGCGCCGCGTGCCAGGGCGTCATGGGCAGCACCAGGCCAAGATCTTTCGCCAGATGGCGTGACACCGGTTCGCCATTTTCTCCAAGCGATGCCAGCGTCCCGGCTGCTCCCCCAAATTGCAGCGCCAGAACGCGGGGTGCCATCTCGCCCAGCCTGCCATGGTGCCGCAGCACCGCCGTCAGCCAGCCAGCGGCCTTGAGGCCAAACGTGGTGGGCAAGGCGTGCTGCATCACCGTTCGCGCGACCATGGGTGTGTCCCGATGAGCTGCCGCCAGCGTGGCCAAGGCTGTGCCAAGTGAGTGCAGATCATCGCCGAACACTGCGAATACATCACGCAATTGCAGGACAAGGGCGGTGTCCATCACATCCTGCGTGGTCGCGCCCCAGTGCACGAAGGGCTGCCCTTCCGGATCGACGCGCGCAGTCAACAGTTTCACCAGCGGGATCACGGGAGTTCCGGCCTTTCCAGTTCCCTCCGCAACTGCGAGCACCAGTTCGGCCAGCTCATCGGTGTGAAGGGTGCTGACCGCCTCGTTGATGGCTCTTGCAGCGCTCTGGGGAATGACCTTCGCAGATGCCTCGGCTCTTGCCAGTGCAGCCTCGAAATCAAGCATGCGGCGCACATAACCGGCATCCGACATGATCTCCGCAACCCGTTCGTCCACCATGAGTGGGTCGAAAAGCTGCGCGCTATGATTGCTCGACATCTGTGTCTGCCTTTCGGCCAAATGCTCTCGGGCCTCTTGCGCAAACGCGCATTTTGTCTTCGATAGCGGTTAGCGTTATGCCCCGGCAAGCGCCCATCATGCGGGAGAGCGAATAATGGCGATGAAAATGTCGGGCGAAGTCAGTTTGCCGGCCAGCCGCGATGTTGTCTGGGTAAAACTGAATGACCCTGAAGTGCTGAAACTGTGCATTCCGGGTTGTGAGGAGTTGGTCAAGGATGACGATACCCACTTCTCGGCCGTGGCGAAGATCAAGCTTGGTCCGGTGAAGGCGACCTTCCGGGGCAAGGTTGCCCTGTCGGACATCGATGCACCCAATGGCTACACCATCAGCGGGGAGGGCGAGGGCGGGATTGCAGGCTTTGCCAAGGGTGGCGCAAAGGTTGCCCTGTCAGATGCCGAAGGCGGGGGCACCTTGCTGACCTATGAGGTCGATGCCCAGGTGGGTGGCAAGATCATGCAGCTCGGATCGCGGCTGATCGATTCTGTTGCCAAGAAATATGCGGATGAGTTTTTTGCCAAATTCGCTGAAGCTGTCGCGGCCTGATCAACTCAAGGTCAATCGGCGCTCAACTTTTGCTCAGCAGCGCGGTGGCCTTGTCCTTGCGGTTGTTTTCATAGGTGCCCTGCGCGCTTGTGGGAGCAACCCTTGTCATCGTCATCGAGAAGTCCGGGCCGGATATGCTCACCGCGTTGCCTGACACCGCGCTGGACGAGACGGACAATGGCTGTCCGATCAGGGTGACGGAAACAACCTTGTTGCCCGCGATGCTCACGATGATGTCAGATCTTGCCCCGAAAGAGCCACTCCACCGGCCATCCCATGACATGTCCTGCTGTGCGGAGGTGGCTGGCTTTGCGGGGGACGCTGACGGCGTGGTGCCAGATGGCTTTGTTTGTGCTGCTGACGGTAAGACAAAAGCCATCGAGAACACCATCATGAGAGAAATCTGACGTATAGGCATTCATATGACCTTGATATCGGTCGAAATCTGCTACAAGTTTCAGCAGATATGACAAGCTTGGTCATGCAAAAAACGATGGAATTGTGCTGGTTTAACGGTAATCTACTTACGGTAATGTGCCGAAAACGCACACAACTGAGACTTTGTCATTGCTTGCTTAAGGTACTTGCTTGCGATGAGGGACCAGATCGACGCAGGCTTGATTGTGCCGCGTGATCGTGTGGCCAGATTTGTGCCATGACCATGACCGGGCAAAGAGGATAAGTTTGCCTTGATATGCCAAAACATGGCAAAAACGCGACGATTCAGGCGATTTTTTATTTGAAGAACCCGCTTGACGCGCGAAAAATGGCGGTTCACTCTGTTTTTATAAGTTCTAGAGTTAATTGGTCACGTCACAACGATAGTCCTGATGTTCATACCAAAGGGTGTCTGCCCTTTGGCGAAAACAGGATGTCCATGTGTGTGAACAGACCCAAAAATAAATGATCGTGCGCGCTATCCTGCGACGTTGCGGCTCTCACGGAGGAGAATGTTCATGGCCGCCGTCTCGATGATGGTGAACGGGAAAACCGTCTCTGCCGATATTGATCCGAGGACGCTTCTCTTCCAGTTCGTTCGCGAAAACCTGCGACTGACCGGCACCCATGTCGGCTGCGACACCAGCCAGTGTGGCGCATGCGTGGTTCACATCGATGGCAAGGCCGTGAAGGCCTGCACGACACTCGCGCTCCAGTGCAACGGTGCTTCTGTTGTCACCATCGAAGGGCTTGCCGCTGCCGATGGCACACTGCACCCCATGCAGGAGGCTTTTCGCGAGCACCATGGCCTGCAGTGCGGATTCTGCACGCCCGGCATGATCATGTCTGCCGTCGACATCGTGAACCGGAAGGGCGCTGGCCTTGACGAGCACACGATCCGCGAGGAGCTCGAAGGCAACATCTGCCGCTGCACTGGCTACCACAACATAGTCCGCGCCGTCGAAGCCGGTGCCAAGGCCATGACATCCAGTGTGCCAATGAAGCACGCCGCTGAATAAACGGCAGTCGGCAGTCGGCAATCGGCAGTGGTGGCTTGATCCCCACCACCCGACCGCAGCGATTGCCTTCCGACTGCCATCTGCCGGTTGCCCACTGCCAACAACAGCAAAAGCATTCGGGAGAGAGACCATGACCGCTACAGGAATCGGCGCCTCCGTCAGGCGCAAGGAAGATCATCGTTTCATCACCGGCGCAGGCCGCTACACCGATGACATCAACAGGCCAAACCAGGCCTATGCCTATTTCGTGCGCTCGCCCCATGCCCATGCCACGATCAAGAAGATCGATGCGTCCAAGGCCAGCATCATGCCGGGTGTGCTGGCTGTTCTCACGGGAGATGATCTGGCTGCCGACAAGGTTGGCGGGCTGATCTGCGGCTGGATGATCCACAACAAGGATGGCTCGCCGATGAGGGCGGGCGGGCACCCGGCCCTGGCTCAGGACAAGGTGCGCTATGTGGGCGACCATGTTGCCGTGATCGTGGCGGACACGCTTGCCCAGGCGCGCGACGCTGCCGAGGCCATGGTGGTTGATTACGCCGTGCTGCCAGCCGTGGTCGACACAGCGACCGCCACACAGTCCAAGACCATCGTACATGATGTTGCGCCCGACAACTCGGTCTACAACTGGCATCTTGGCAACAAGGATGAAACGGTTGCCGCCTTCAAGGCCGCCAAGCATGTCGTCAAGCTCGACCTGGTCAACAACCGCCTTGCGCCAAACCCGATGGAGCCACGCGCGGCTGTCGGCTATTATGACAAGGGCGAGGATCATTACACGCTCTACACCACCAGCCAGAACCCGCATGTGGCGCGGCTGGTGTTGTCCGCGTTCATCGGCATTGCGCCCGAGAACAAGCTGCGTGTGATCGCACCGGATGTCGGCGGCGGCTTCGGCTCCAAGATCTTCATTTATGCCGAGGAAACCGTCTGTGTCTGGGCCTCCAAGAAGGTTGGCCGCCCGGTGAAGTGGAACTCTGACCGGACCGAAGCCTTCCTGTCAGACGCGCATGGCCGTGACCATGTCACCCATGCCGAACTTGCGCTTGATGCAGGCGGCAAGATCCTTGGGCTCAGGGTCCACACCATCGCCAACCTGGGTGCCTACCTGTCGACCTTCTCGTCATCGGTGCCGACCTATCTTTATGCGCCGCTGCTGTCTGGCCAGTATAATATCCCGGCCGTCTATGCCGAAGTCGATGCGGTCTACACCACCACTGCGCCAGTCGATGCCTACCGCGGCGCGGGCCGCCCCGAAGCGACCTTCGTGGTCGAGCGCCTGGTCGAGATCGCAGCCCGGCAGATCGGGATGGACCCGGCGAAGTTCCGCCAGATGAACTACATCACCAAGTTCCCGCATCAGACACCGGTGATCATGTGCTACGATGCCGGCAACTATAATGCTTCGATGAAGAAGGCTCTCGAAGCTGCTGATTACAAGGGCTTCGGCAAGCGCCGCAAGGAAGCGGAGAAGCGCGGCAAGCTGCGCGGCATCGGTTTCTCGTCCTACATCGAAGCTTGCGGCATTGCGCCGTCTGCAGCAGTGGGGTCGCTGGGCGCAGGGGTCGGCTTGTGGGAATCAGCCGAGGTCCGCGTCAATCCGATTGGCACTGTCGAGGTGCTGACAGGCTCGCACAGCCACGGACAGGGCCACGAGACGACCTTCGCGCAGCTTGTCTGCGAGCGCCTCGGTGTCTCGATGGTGCCCATGCCCATCTGCACCTTGTCGGTATCACCATGCACGATCGACACGGCATCCATCGAG
>JANMIB010000453.1:0-6839 GCA_031375605.1 Allobosea sp.
TGATCTCCACCGACGACACCCACTCCGAGCCGTCACCGTCAGGCTTCACCAGCGTGATGCCCGTTCCGAACGTGATCGCCGTGTCCTCATTGCCCGTGACCGGGCCGACACTGATCGTCGGTGCATCCGCAACCGCCGTCACCGTGACAGCCAGCGTCCCCACAGCGAAGGCAGACGCCGCCGCCGTCCCGTCGATGGTCCGCGCCCGCGCCGTGATCACGAAGTCCGTGTCAAGGTTCGTGCCCTGCTGCAGCGCGAACGTGTCCAGCGTCGCACGGATGCCAGCCTCGTTAGGACCCGTGATCGTGTAGGCTCCGCCACCGACGCTGACCACGCTCGCCCCGCCCGACGCCGTCCACGTCACGGTGGCCCCCGCCCCCGTGGGAAGGCCCGTCAGCTGCACTTCGCCGATCCGCTCCGAACCGTCATCGTCGGGCTTGGTCCAGATAATCCTGTCACCGAACACCGCAGACGTATCCTCGTTCACCGTCAACGCCGTCGTCGCCAGCACGGGCATGTCCGACACAGCGCCCACCACTACCCCCAGCGCGGTGGCCGCGCCCCAGGCGCTCACCGAACCATCATTGTCGGTTGTCTGCGCCCGCACATCGACCGACGCATCCGCATCGCCGTTGAGCGGAGGCGTCACACGGAATGTGTCCAGAACCGTCCGCAGCGCGGCTTCATCAGCCTTGGTCGCGATGCTCAGAACGTAAGGCCCGTTGCCGGTCCCCGTCACCGTCACTGCCGCATTGCCTGTGAACACTACAACCCAGCTAGCAGGGAACGCGCTGATCTCCACCGACGACACCCACTCCGAGCCGTCACCGTCAGGCTTCACCAGCGTGATGCCCGTCCCGAACGTGATCGCCGTGTCCTCAAGGCCCGTGACCGGACCAACGCTGATCGTCGGTGCATCCGCAACCGCCGTCACCGTGACCGGTACGACAAAGGTACGGTCTGCCGTCAGCACAGCAACCTCACCGGCCTCGCTGGGTGCTGTTTCCTGCGTGCGGGCCAGAACATTCAATGAAAAGTCAGCATCGGAGTTGCTGTCAGGCGTGATCGTCAGGCTCGCCAGAAGGGCCTGGATCTGCGCCGTTGTGCCTTCAAAGCGCAGTCCCGTTGCGAGCGCCGTCACCGTGCCTGCAAGGCCTGTGTCATAGGCCAGGGCGGCACCGGCGGGAACACCCGTGACCTCGACAAGGCTGAGGCTTTCGGAACCATCGCCATCCACCAGGGTGACGGTGATGGGAACAGCGATGGCCACATCTTCAGAACCGGAGAAAGTCCCGGCGATGACGGGCGCATCGGCGACAGCATTGATCACAAGGGTGTGGGTGCCCGTCGCGATGATCTCGTCGCCATTGGCTTCGCGGGATGTCACGGCGACCGAGAGGGCGATGTTCGCATCGGTGTTGGCGGGCGGGGTCAGCACGAAACTGTCCAGCGTAGCCCTGATGTCCGCTTGTGGACCTTCGATGACATAGCGACCGGCAACCAGCGTCACAGTTGCCGTGCCGACGGCCAGATAGTTGACAACAGACCCTGCCGGAATGTTGCCGATCGCGACACGCGCGATGATCTCGGACCCATCCGTATCGCTCAGGGCATAGCTCACGTTGGACCCGAACATGATCGCCGTATCTTCGCTGCCGGTGCTCGTCGTGGCCGCGACAACAGGCAGATCGGCACGATCACCAACAGCAACCGTGAAAGGCAGCGATGTCTGGGCCGTGCCGCCCGTCGCCGTTTCACGCGAGATGACAGTGAGCGTGAAGTCCACACTGCCAGCGAAGTTGACGGGAGGATCATAGGTGATCCCTGCCAGAACCTGGGCTGGCGTGAACTCCCAGACACCAGGACTGATCTCGGTGCCCGTTGTAAAAAACACCCGGTTTGCAGGAATACCGGAGATGCGGAAGCTCAAGGTTTCAGACAGGTCCGTATCGACCAGCCCCCCGGCAAGGCCCGTCAGCAAAACGGGTATGTCCTCTACTGTCGTGAACGCACCAAGGCCAACGCTGGCAGTTGGCGCATCGGCGACAGGTGTGACGATGATGTCGTGGGTGATGGTGCGGGTCGCGAGCGAGCCATCATTGTCAGTGACGGTGGCCGTCACGCTCAGGCTGAAATCGCTGTCATCATGCAGCGCTGGCGTGACGGCGAACGTGTCCAGCAAGGCACGTACCTGGGCTGGCGTGCCGGAAATGGCCCATGTGCCTGCAACCGGCGTGGTGACACTGCCCGGCAGAGCGGTGTTCCAGCTCAGGGCCGCACCGGCGGGAACACCGCTGATCACGATCCGGCTGATGCTTTCAGAGCCGTCGGCATCATTCAGCGAGAAAGAGATGCCCGTGCCAAACATCACGGATGTGTCTTCAGGCGTCGTGTTGCTGCCGCCGGTCAGATCAGGAACATCCGCCACAGCCGTCACGATGACAGGCAGGACGCCCAGGCTGACGGTCTGCAGGACAGCGACATCACCTGTTTCAGTTGGACTGGTTTCTCGCACGGTCGCCCGAACGCTGAGCTGGAAATCGGCATCGGAGTTTGCAGGTGGCTGGATGGTCAGCGATTGCAGCAGGTTGGCAATCTCTGAAGGTGAGCCTTCGATCAGCACGCTGCCTGTGCCAAGCACGGTGACAAGGCCGGGCAGCCCGACATTCCAGCCAAGCACGGCACCTGCCGGAATATCACCGATCTCCACCGCAACCACTGTTTCAGAACTGTCCACATCGGACAGGTTCACCGTCACCGGCAGAGCGATCACCGTGTCTTCATTGCCGGTTGCCACGCCCGACACGCTGGCCAGATCAGCAACAGCGCGGACATTGATGGCCAGTGGCGTGGTGTTGCCCCAGGCACTCGAACCATCATTGTCGGTGCTTTGCGCGCGGATCGTGATCGCCGCATCGACATCGGCGTTCAAGGGCGGCGTGACACGAAAGGTATCGAGCACAGCGCACAACGCAGCCTCGTCGGCCCTTGATGCGACAGACAGCAGATAAGGCCCGTTCGCGCCGCCTGTGACCGTGACGGCAGGATTGGACGTGAACGTGACAGCCCAGCCCGGCGGGAAGGCGCTGATCTCGACGGATGACATCCATTCCGAGCCATCATTGTCAGGCCTTGTCCAGATGACGGACGCGCCAAACCCGATGGCCGTGTCCTCAACGCCGCTCACGGGTGTTGTCGTGATCAACGGGGCATCGGCGATGGCACTGACTGTGACAAGAAAGGGCACGCTGCCGAAGATCGACACGACCCCGCCCGTATCAGTGGTTTGTGCGCTGACAGTGAGGGCAATATCGGCATCCGAGTTTGCTGCCTGCCGCACCTCGAAACTCGCAAGCGTGGCGCGGATGTCAGCTTCGCTGCCGCCAGAAACAGCATAGCCGCCGGGAATGACCGACACGATGGCTCCGCCAACCGTGGTCCAGCGCGCCATGGCCGTATCAAAACCCGTGATCTCAACACGGGTGATGGCCTCTGAGCCGTCTGTGTCGGTCGTGGCAAGCGTGACAGCGCCGCCCAGATTGACCCAGGCATCTTCGCTGGCCAACACAGGTATCGCAGACAGCACAGGAACGTCTGCAACCGCATCGACGGTGACGCTGACCTCAGCGGAGGCGGAAGCGACAGAGCCGTTTGCATCGGTGGTGGTGATGACAAAGGCCACACGGATGTCAGCATCAGCATGGAGTGGCGGCATGATCGTAAACCCATCCAGCAGCGCACGGATACCTGCTGGCGATGGCCCCGAAATCAGGAAGCCGCCCGCCCCGTTCGGCATGACAGTGACACCGGCAATACTTGGGAAGTTGGCCAGCCAACCCGCAGGCAAGGCAACGATCTCGACCGATGACACTCGTTCGGAACCATCCGCATCATTCAGGCCATAGCTGATGCCTGCCCCCAAAAGGATCGCGCTGTCTTCAAGGCCACGCACGGCGCCATCGGCAACCGTTGGCAGGTCTGCCACTGCCACGATGTCGATGCTGAAAGGCCTTGAGACCGTGACGGTCTCACCGGTTGCGGTTTCACGGGTTGTGGCGACCAGAACGAGCGTGACGACGCCGCTGAGATTCCTGGGCGGCGAGAAGGTCAGTGGCCCGGCCATGTCAGCCGCCGTGAACTCCCAGACCCCCGCGCCAAGATCAGTGCCAGCTCCCGCAAACGTGCCGCCCGGCGGCACACCCGTGATGGTGTAGCGCGCAGTCTCGGACAGATCCGTATCGACCAGCCCGGCCCCCAGGCCCTGAAGCAGCACAGGTGTGTCCTCGGGCGTCACCAATGGCGCAAGCGGCACATCGACACGCGCCGGATCGACCACGGGATCGATCGTGATGCGGGCCTCGGCTTCGACGCGCTGGCCGGTGCGCTCATCGGTGTAGGTGTAGATGAAGCTGACCAAGCCAGCGAAGTTTGCAGGCGGCACATAGCTGAACGTGCCATCCTGGCGTATGACCAGCGTGCCAGCGGGCGGATTGCCGACAAGTTCGACGTTGCTGGTGCCGCCTGGCACAGAATCGTTGTCGAACAGATCGCCGGTGAGAACACCGTCCTCAACCATGCGAAAGGCATCGTCTTCGGCTCGCGGCAAGGCTGGCGGGGGGGGCGGTGTCTCGTCAATGGTGCGCGATGTGACGGATGGCTGGTCAATCGTGCGCTGCTGAACCGAAAAACGGCTCGGATCGTCAGGCTGCGGCTGCAGATGGTTCATCGCCGTGCCAGACCCTGGCATGCTGAGGATGTCATCCGGATAGAGCCTGCTCGAAACGTCGCCACCTTCCGTTTCTGAATAGACAAGACCACCGGCATAGATGCGCCTGTCATCCCCGCGAAACAGCATGTCCTCACCCGGCTGGCCCGGCAGGTGATCGAGCTTGCGGCCAATGGTTCCTGTGCTGAACCCGGTCTGCAAACGGGCCTCGTTCGGGCCAACGCTGCCAAGATCACGTGTTGTCAGCGATCCGTCCCGCGGGACAACATCCGACAGCAGCCGGTCAACCTGAAAACGCTCGCTCGCCCATACTTTCGGTTCATCAAGCCGCCGCTCATAGGCATGAAGCAGGCGCGACAGATCGACTTGCTGCATGCGCAACTCATCTGCAAAGGCCGCAAGCCGCTGCCCGAGAAGGATTGAAAGGGCCTCTGTTCCTGAAAAGATCAGCTTCTGGCCAACGGCCAGATCCACGACCAGCCTGCCCTGGGCATCGATGGACAAGGACATCTTGTCCCCGTCCTGACCGGCGAAAGCACGCAAGGCGTCATCGAGTTGCTTGAAATCGGCAACAACCCGCTGCTGATCGGGGATACCAGAATTTGGGGAACGCACAACGCTTGCCATGAGACGTGAACTGACCTGCACAGAAACAACACGGCTCACGCAATGCGCGCGATCCCGTTATAATGTTCACAGATCTGTCTTAACAAAAGACAATATGGAAACCGTGCTTTTCCTGATGATGCGTTTACTGATTGAAGATGGGAGATGGACCTCTGTTGTCATGACAAAAGGACGTGAAAAACCGAACTTGCATTTTGTTACTTTGAGTTGATTTTTTTATATTATGCAATCACAGATTGCAACATCGCCGCTAAGTCAGAAAGCCTTGGCTTGTGTTTGTTTCCCCGCATTCGAGGGTTTTTGAGCAAACAGAAAACCGGGAATGAACATGTCCTGACCCCAGGTCTGGCTCGATCACCGTGAGGCTCAAGCCTCTTTCAGCCAGCTGGAAGGCAAGACAAAGACCCACAGGCCCGCCCCCGCCATCAGCACGTCGCAGTCATCAGCACTGTGTGCGGCGTGGCCGGACGGTGTGGACATTGCCTGCAGTGTCATCGGGTAAATCTCTGTCTTGACTTGTCTTATAAATACGACACCTGTCGGAGCATCCCAAGCTGAAAAACATGAAAGCGAAACCTGATGACGACCAGCGGTTTTGATCTGAGGCCAGGCAGCAGGGTTCTGGTGACAGGTGCCTGTGGCGGCATCGGGCGCGCGCTGGTCGGGGCGCTTCTGGCAAGGGGCGCGAAGGTCATCGCGCTCGACATGCAGCGCATGCTCGATGCACAGCCCTTGCCAGAGGGCGTCGATGTCCATGTTTGCGACCTGACGAATGAAGCGTCGGTCACGGCGACGTTTGCTGCCATCTCTGCGCGCTGGCCCGCCCTGGATGGGCTGGTGGCACTGGCAGGTTTCGCAAGGCAAAGCACCCCGATCACGGGCACGGACCATGCCGCATGGTCCGAGGTGCTGGGTGGCAACCTCGACACCACATATCTGCCCATGCGGGCGGCGCTGCCACTGCTGCGCAAAGGCCATGAACCCGCCATTGTCACCATGGCGTCCGGCCTCGCGGTCAAGCCATCGGCTGGCTACGGAGCCTATGGCGTGGCGAAGGCCGGCGTGATCGCGCTGACCAAGCTGGTCGCGGCGGAAGAAGCGCCTCTGATCCGGGTCAATGCCGTGGCGCCAGCGGCGGTGAACACGCCTTTCCTGAGGGGCGGCATCGCCCACGGCGCGGAAAGTAAGCCGCTGAGGTTTGACCCCGAGCCCTATCTCAGGACCGTCCCGCTGGGCCGTCTTGCGGAGCCCGATGACATTGTCGGGCCGATGCTGTTCCTGCTGTCGCCCGCTGCACGCTACATCACCGGGCAGACGCTGCACATCAATGGCGGGAGCCTGATGCCATGACAGCGGCACTGCCCATTGCAGCTCCTGCCCGCATCACGGGCTTTATCGGCTGACACGCATCGCCTCGACCGGTCCGCTTATCGACGTCATCTATCCGGCCACAGGTGCGATTGTGTCACATTTGGTCGAAGCCGAC